>JBGTRS010000415.1:0-4369 GCA_041940665.1 Pyrinomonadaceae bacterium
GATCGGGCGGGAAATGTTTACGTTGTCGGTGAAACAAATTCGATCTCTTTTCCGATAACACCTGGAACATTTGATACAACTCTTAATGGTTCTTTTGATGTTTTTGTTGTGAAATTCAATGCCAACGGCAGTGAACTTATTTATTCAACCTATCTTGGCGGAAGTTTTACCTATCGGGCGTAGGATTTAGCGATAGATCGGTTAGGTAATGTCTATATTACCGGCAGAACCGCTGACTCGACAACAGATTTTCCGACGACCGCCGGAGCTTTCGATGTTACACATAACGGCATAAATGATGTGTTTGCAACAAAGTTGGACGCAACCGGATCAAACCTTGTTTACTCGACCTTTATCGGTGGAAGCGGAAGTGATGAGGGATTGGATATCGCGGTTGACACGCCGGGAAATGCTTATATAACCGGATATTCTCAAGACGATACGATAGATTTTCCGACCACAACCGGAGTTTACAGCGAAACACATAAAGGCAATACCGATGCTTTTGTAACCAAACTCAATCCAGCCGGAACAGCTTTGATCCATTCGACACTTATCGGCGGAACCGGAAGCGATACAGCCTGGGGAATAGATATTGATTCAGCCGGAAATCCATATATAACCGGGGACACAACTGATAGTACAACCGCCTATCCGACCACTGCCGGTGCGTTTGATACTGTCCATAATGGCGGCAGAGATGTATTTGTTACAAAATTATCATCAAACTTTTCTTCACTTTCCTATTCGACCTTTCTCGGCGGAAGCGGCAATGACAGCGGGCACGCAATAGCCCTTGACCAAGCCGGTAACGCTTATATAACGGGCGAAACCGCTGATTCCACGACAGATTTTCCGACAACTTCAGGTGTCTTGAGCGAAACTCATAATGGATTAACGGATGCCTTTATCACAGAATTAAATGCCGCCGGAAGCTCACTTTTATATTCAACCTTTATCGGTGGAAACGATCACGATAGAAGTTACAGCATAGTTATTGACAATGGCGGATTTGCTTCGATTACCGGAGGAACATCTTCCAACAATTTTCCGACAACTCCCGGAGCCTTTGATGAAACAGCTAGCGGAGGTGTTTTTGTAAGTAAACTTTTCTATGCCGGTTCAGCTTTATCGTATTCAACATATTACGGAAACGGGGACGGATTGGGTATCGCCTCAGATTCATCAGGAAACATTTTTATAACAGGTCGAACTATTTTTGGTGTTCCGGTAACTCCCGAAGCATTTCAAACCGTCCATCACGGTCCGGCTTTCGGAAGGGATGCATTTGTCGCCAAATTCGGCGACTTTTCGATTTCCGGCAGAACGGTTGATCAAACGGGAGTTCCACTGCCGAACAGTGCGGTGGCATTGAGCGGCGGAAGATCGGGTTTTATGCTTTCCGACCCGCAAGGGTATTTCGGTTTTTCCGATACGATCTTGGGACGCAATTTCACGGTTGCCGCAACCAATTCGCTTTATAATTTCACACCCGGCACATTTCAAATAAATAACTTTTCAGCCAATGAAGAATTGGTATTTTTAGGTCGCCCGACGAGTTCCGGGCCGACGGCCGGATATGCCGCTATCGGCGGCAATGTCCGTTCAACTGCCGGAAATGTCGGTCTTGCCAATACCAAATTAATTTTGATAGATGCCGCTTCCGGTCAAACCGCTACCGTTTTCTCAGATTCCAACGGCAACTATGAGTTCGAAGGTCTTTTGACAGGTGTTTTTTATCTCGTCGTTCCCGAACGAGAAGGTTATAACTTCCATCCCGGTATCTATGAGATCAATCATCTGGACGAAAATCTCGGCAATGATTTTCTTGCCGTTCCCAACTCTCCCCGTCCGGTTGATGATTTTGATGGCGACGGCAAGACCGATCTGGCTGTCTTTCGTCCCGAGCAAGGCACCTGGTATATCCTCAACTCTCAGGATAACTCCGTCACGATCAGGCAGTTCGGTCTTTCGGGAGATATTCCCGTGGCGGATGATTTTGACGGTGATAACCGCTCGGATATTGCTGTCTATCGTCCGGCGGAAGGCAACTGGTATCGGATCAATTCCAGTAACGGACAATTTCATTCGATCAACTTCGGTTTACCGGAGGATATTCCCGTGCCGGCTGACTTTGACGGTGATGGAAAAATTGATTTGGCCGTCTTTCGTCCTTCGACGGGAGTCTGGCACAGACTTTTGAGTTCGGACGGAAGCTACATTGCCGATCAATGGGGTGTATCAAATGATATTCCCGTCGCGGCTGATTTTGACTCTGACGGAAAGGCCGATCCGACGGTTTTTCGGGAAGGAATCTGGTATCAATTGAATTCATCGACCGGACTTGCCGGGATATTTCAATTCGGACTTGCCGGAGATAAACCGGTCAGAGCGGACTTTGACGGAGACGGAAGATTTGATATTGCCGTTTACAGACCATCCACGGGAGTGTGGCACTGGCTTGAAAGTTCTAACGGAAACTACCGCTCAAAACAGTTCGGTATCTCAACCGACAGACCCGTTACGGCAGATTACGACGGCGACGGAAGATTCGAACAAGCCGTTTTCAGAGATGGCATCTGGTATATATCAAGACCGGACAACTCTTTCTTCGCAAACCAATTCGGTCAAGCCGGTGATATTCCGATCCCTTAAATCAAATCGAACCGAATTTATTCAATTTTTCAAAAGGAGGAAAAAAATGGGTTTTATAGATACATCACCGGCAATTCCGGTTCTTTATAACGTAATCAATGCAGTCGGTTTGAATTGTCCGAACAAACGCGACGACGTGAAAATGGTGCAGTATTTACTGAAGCATTTTTATGCCAACGTCGAACCGAAAGCGGCGAAACCGCAGGGCGAAATGAAGGTTGACGGCATCTGTGGCGGAATCACCATTACCTGGATCCAAAGATTTCAATTCGATCTGATGATTCTTTATCACTCGATTTATGCCGATTGGCGAGTTGACCGCATCCGCAATACGGACTCTCTTGAAGGAAGTATCTCAAAAACGAATTACACCTTAGCCTGGCTGGATTGGTATGTCGCCGATTTGGCCCCGCTGGAATATTCTCTTCTGCCGATGCACGTTCCGGTTGCAAACCCGCATAATGTTCCACCGCCGTCAATCGATATTGTCAAACCAACCGTTCCGCCGCCTGAAATAATTACTCCGGCGACCGGAGGAGTTTAAGTCGATATTTACATTGATTTCAATATAACAATGTGGATAGAAAAAAAGATCAATGAGAAAAAATTCTAAAAATTTTGTGTTGAGCATTATTTTTATCGTTTTAATTTCGACGTCCTGTCATACAATCGGGTCGGATGAAACGACAATAGAAGGATATGTTCGGACGACAGACGGGAAACCGATAGATAATGCGACTGTTCGTTTCGGAACGGCTCTAAACTCGAATACGACGATGACGTATGAAAATGGTTTTTATAAAATTACGGCCAAGCACGGAGCAGTCCAGACGGTTTATTTATCGGTTGAAAAGGAAGGATACTCAAAAGCAATCGAAAAATTTCCCGGTATTGCCATACCTGAAAAGAAAGATTTTGAATTACTGGCAGTTATTCCCCACAGGCGAAAGTTTCAGGATTAACGGAATTTGAGTTCAGATCCTGTCACATTTATTTTCAAAAGAAAATCGCCCAGGTCGCAAAATCCTCGGTGTAATTCTCGAAATGATGCGGAACTCTTGCCGGAACAAAAAAGACATCGCCGGCTTCAAAGGAAAATGTTTCGTTTTCGATAACTATTTCGCCGCTACCACGAACGATAAAATAAAATTCGTCCTCATCGTGAAATGTTTGATAATCCTTATGTTTCGGGGCAAAGAAAATGAGTTTGACATTGTTTTTTTCAAACGGTTCGATGTCCCAAACGCCTTCCTTCCATTTTTCATTAGCTGGCAAAGGCAATTTTTCGAGCATTTCTTTGATGGTAAATTTCATCGGTACATCTTCAAAGGTGATTTTCATAGCTTTTAAACCAAATTTTCCGGTAAAACGAAGGCTCCGAGATGCGGTTTGTCGGTATTAAGCGATGTTTGCAACGCAAGTTCCAACGAATCCCGCAAATTTTCGGGTACAACGATCGCATCAACAAAACCTCTCGCCGCCGCATATTTGGCATCGAGTTCTTTTTCGTATGTTTGACGCACGGCTTCCATCTCGTTGAGCATATCTTCGCCCGGTTCTTTTCCCTCTTTTTTCATCCGTTCGAGCATCGTGCCGAAAATCGCCTGCACCGCCGAATCGCCTTCCATCACGCCCATCCGGCCGGTCGGGAGCGAAAAGATAAAATCTGGATCAAAACCTTGTCCGGCCATCGCATAATAACCCGCACCGGAAG
>JBGTRS010000416.1:0-4331 GCA_041940665.1 Pyrinomonadaceae bacterium
CGAACAGAATGTTGTACCCTAACGCTTAATTGGCTGACACTGTACATAGTAGCTACCGCTAGCATGGACACCCTGTTTAGTTATGTTTGTGTTATATGTTATTGTACTTGTATTTGTACTGTGATGTCTTTTGGTTGAAAGATGTGTGATCGGATTTGCTTCTTGTTTATCTTGTTTGCCCCAAACGATCCAGCCGTAAATGCTCATTGCAAAAAAATAAGCTTGCAAAAGCATATCCGAATAAAGCTGAACCTGATAAAAAATTACGAAAAAGCATATGACATTGACCAATCCGGTCGCCCACGTCCAGATACTCGATTTTGCGGCTAACCAAACGGAAATTAATCCGGCCAGAGTTCCGATAAACTCAACATAACTGACCGGATAATTCAGAACGGTAAAGAAGATCGAATCTATTCTGAAAAAATCTGAAAACTCGGAAAGCATATTATTTCCTTAACGAAACGCTTCGACATTCAAGCCGTATCGTTCACGCATATCAATTTCTTCCGCTTCGACGATGTTTTGCAGATTGTTCAAACGGCGTTCGGCTTTTTTGATCTGCGTTCTGGTGCGTTCAGCCATCTGTTTTAAAAGATTTCGGCCTTCGATCTGTTCGTTGCGGACTTTATCGCGGAGAATGTATAGCTCGGATAATTCGAGTTGGAGTTTTTCGGCACGCAGTTCTCTCAAACGTCTTTTGACCTGATAAACCTGCCGGATCGCCCGGATCAATTCGTCGCCGATGGAATCGCCTTTGACGAGTTCGGGCGAATCGCGGTATTCCTCGACCAATTTATTGAGTTTGTTCTGATCGCCTTCGGTGTATGCGTCGTTTAATTCCGCCATCAGATTATGGCGTCGTGTCCTTTCTTCTTCATCAAATGCGAGATCGGGATGAATTATTTTCGCTAAATTGTGATACGCCTTTTTGGCTTCGGGCGAAGGATTCCATTTGTGCGTGCAGGCCTGCCAGTTTTCTTCTTCCGCCGCTTCGGCTGATTCTTCCGCCCGTTTTCTCGCTTCTTCCGCCCGTTTTTTGATCTCTTCGTCTTCGGGGTTTAATTTGACCTCTTCTTCGGCAATCCGGGCTTCAACCTCGTCGAGTTCAGCGTAAAGCCGTCCGACTTCCATCGTGTATTGAGCTTCAAACTGCTCCAATTCCGCATGCAGTTCGGTCATTTCTTCTTCTTGAACAACAAGCCGTTCTTTCAAACGCTTTAAGGCTTTGCGTTTTTTTTCCAATTCCAATTCTTCCGGTGCTGAAATGTTCATATTCTTAATTCTAAAAAATTATTTCACAAATCGAAAAAAACGTAACGCCACCGTCCCGGTGGCAGTCGCGGCGTGCGTCCCGCCGCCGCATCAGGTCAACTTTAGCTCAATATTGAATTCATTAGCGTTGAATCGGAGGCCGAGACGGTCTCCGAGACTGCCAGCGAGACACCGGCGTTACAACTATCAACTAGATTCTAACAGTTTCAAATAAAAAAGGTGTATCATAAAAAAAAAGATCTGAAAACCGAAGATTATACACAAAAATCATTTATGAAAAAAAGATATTTCGCCGCAATCTGTTTATTTTTGTTTGTTTTTGCAAACGGCACTTTTGCCCAAAAGACGTACTTTCCGCCAAAAGATGTCTGGCAGACGAGAACGCCCGCCGAGGCAAGGTTTGACGGCGAAAAACTAAAAGCGGCGATCGGTTTTGCGATTCAGAACGAAGCGAAAGCACCACGCGACCAGGAACTCGGCCAGGCCCAGACCTTCGGACGTGAACCGTTCGGCGAAGCTATCGGCGTTTTCAAACCACGCGGCGAGATGACCGGCGTAATTATCCGCAACGGCTACATCGTCGCCGAATGGGGCGAGCCTTTCCGCGTTGATATGACTCATTCGGTGACGAAAAGTTTTTTGACGGCAACGGTCGGTTTGGCGTTTGACCGCCGAATCATCAAAGATTTGGATTCACCTGTCTATAAAGAAATGGCTCCCGTTTTGCGGTATGATCCGCTTCAAAAGTTTGACGATGCGGAAAAATTCGGGAAGTCAAGATTTCTAGAACTATTTGAATCGGAACACAACCGCAAAATAACCTGGAGCGATCTATTACAGCAAAACAGTGATTGGGAAGGAACACTCTGGGGAAAACCCGATTGGGCGGACCGACCCGACCGCGATGCCGCAACTTGGCTCGACCGGAAACGCAACGAACCCGGCACCGTTTATGAATACAACGATGTCCGCGTCAATCTGCTCGCTCTGTGTGCTTTGAATGTCTGGCGGAAACCTCTGCCGCAGGTTTTAGAGGAAAATTTGATGGACGAGATCGGAGCATCCCGGACGTGGCGTTGGTTCGGTTATGAAAATTCTTTTGTCGTCATTGACGGACGAATTATCCAATCGGTCAGCGGCGGCGGTCATTGGGGCGGCGGAATGTTCATCAATGCAAGAGATATGGCTCGCTTCGGGCTTTTGATCGAGCGAAACGGAACTTGGAACGGCAAACAGATTCTTTCAAAAGAGTTTTTAAACCGAGCGGAAACGCCTTCCAAACCGCAGGCGACTTACGGGTTTATGAATTTCTTTGTAAACACGGACAAAAAACTCTACCCGAACGCTCCCGAAGGCACCATCGCATTTTTGGGAAACGGCACGAATATCGTCTATATTGACCGCCGCAACGAACTCGTCATCGTCGCCCGCTGGATCGAAAACAATAAGATTGATGAATTTTTAGGAAAAGTTTATGAGGCTGTAAAATAAGGCCGAATTTACTTTTCCACAGAGTTTTCCACAGGTTTTAATGGCTGTGGTTAACCAATAATAGATTGATAAAAAATAAATTTTATTTCTTATATTGCTAAAAAAGCATTAATGGATAAACATAATGTAACTAAAGATGTTATGAAACGAGTATATGGTGGACTATTAAGTATGGGTGAAGATGCTCCTGCAAATGCAGTAGGAGATGGATCTAATGTTGCATTACCTCCAACACATGAACCAGGTGTCCATAAAAAGAAAAAGAAAGATAACAAATTTACCACTTTTTTAAAAAGGTTTAAAACTACAAAAGATATTAATGAAATGAGCTCAAATGAGTTAAGTTTACAAATATCAAATGATGGTGAGCTATATCAAAAACAAATACAACCTATTATAAAAAACCTTGCAAGAAAAAAAAATAAAGGTGTATTTGATAAAAATTTAGCAGTTAAATTATTTAGATATGCTGTAGATAATAAAGTAAAAGAATTAAAAGGGCCACAAAGTAGAACGATCCCAGGATCTGTTAGAAATGATGCTGCTACTAAACTACTTTCACAATTTAGTGATGAGATAGATGAATATTATAAGGAACTGCAAAAAACAGGAAGGAAAAAATAATGAATAAATTAATTTTGATTCTATTCACAGGAGTTTTTTTATTGACAGCGTGTAGTGGTGTTAATAAAATATCATTTGGTAAAAAATGTCTTGTAGAAGATAATCATATTGTATATTCTTATGTTTGGTTGTATCAAGATGTGTTACCAGCAGACAAAACTTTTTGCGAAGATAAGTAGAGGCTTAAATGGTTAAAACGTTTAAAGAATACATAGGTGTTAGTAGGGGTTATGCTATTGGACCTGTAAGTATTAGTAAACCTATGGCGTCAATGGGTGGTTCACAATTTTATCCACAACATAGAAGATACTCAACAGTATATGCTTCATATTCAGGAGCAGGCCATGGAACGTTTAAACCTATGACTTCTCTTAACGCTAGTAAACAATTGCCACCTCATCTTTCAAAATTTTTTGATAAAGATGGTAATGTAAAAGATAAAAACGTTCAGAAAAAAATTGAAAAACATTTTAAAAGTAAAAATATTAAATACAAAATTACAGACGTTACACCTAAAGGTTATGGCCCTAAAGAAGATTTAATACATGGTTTAGGATTTAGAGATTCTAAAAGAGCAGAGGAAGGTGTTAGTAAAATAGAAGAATCTGAAAAGAATCATACACACAAAATGCAGGCTGCATTATCTATAGGACACCGAGCTAAAATAGCAAGTCAAAGAGCCGTAAATCTTGGGAAGAAAAAAAAATTAACAGATGCATATAAAGTTTATGAAAATTATCTTAATGAAAACTTTTTTAGAAAGAATAGGTAATTATGGGGCAATTTAATGCAAAGATAACAGCAACATTTGATCCACCTAGAAAATGGATAATGAAAAAAGATTTACTTTATACGTGTACGGATTTAACAGATGATGAAGCAATAGCACTTGCAGGGATAGGTGTTCAATTGGAAAATAATAATAGAGTAAGAGTTAAAGA
>JBGTRS010000417.1:0-4324 GCA_041940665.1 Pyrinomonadaceae bacterium
ATTATGAACGTCGTCAAAATGACGAGCCACAAGCTCAGACCGTCAACGCCGACGTGATAATTCGTATTGATCGCTTCGATCCAGGGCACATTCCGCTCGAAATAAAAACCGCTTGCCGAAACCGTTCCGGGATCGCCCAAAAGCAGAAGCGAGATCAGAAAGATGACGATCGTAATGCCGAACGTGATCCATTTCAGATGCTTCACCTCATTCCAAAAAAGCGAATGTCCGAGCACGGCAACCGCTCCGAACGCCGGCAGCAAAATCAAAATTGTTAAAAGATTTTCCGTAATAAAATCCATATTTTCAGTTATCAGTTATCAGTTATCAGTTATCAGTTGTTTTCGATATTTGATCCCCGAAATCTAAAATTTAGCTCAAAAGTCTGAATCCGTAATAAATAAAGTAGCCGATGACGATCAAAGCACCGAACAAAATGATCGCGGCGTAGCTGCGGACGAATCCGACCTGAATTTTTCGAAAGACCGCACCGAGTTCGGTCACAAAATGGCCGATGCCGTTGACCGTTCCGTCAATGATGCCCAGATCGAATCCTTTCCATAAACCATTGCGGGAAAGATTCGTGATCGGGTCAACGATGCCTTTGTTGTAAATCTCGTCGAGATACCATTTCCTTTCGAATAGTTTCGGCATTTTCCTGAGCGGTTCTTTACTAAAGATAAACCAGCCAATGCCGATACCGAATAAAGCCAGAATGACAGATAATCCGGCCAGCAAACGCTCTTTGAATACTGCATCGGGCGGATGTGCCTCTTTGCCCGAACTTTCGGCTTTTTTGAAAGCATAAAAATTCTTTACTTCATTTTTATCGGCTTTATCTTCTTTTTTTACTTTCGCGACGACCGGACTTAAAGTTTCATAGAATTTATTGACATCGCCGGCTCCAACCAGACTGCTGATCGCGTATGGAACACCGACCAGACCGCCGAAGGTTGAAAGCACAGCCAGAACGATCAATGGAACCGTCATACTCAAGGGCGATTCGTGCGGTTTGAAATCCGCCGGAATATGATGATGGTCGTGATCGTCATCATCCAGGTGGTCGTGATGTTCTTCTTCGGGCAATTCATCGTGGAATCTTTCTTCGCCCCAGAAAGTCATAACCATCATTCGCGTCATATAAACGGCAGTTAAAACTGCCGTAATGATCCCGATCGTCCAGAGAATCCAGTTCCATTCACCCGGCGACCAACCCGTCGGCAGATAACTGCCGGAAAATGTGTAGTAAAGTATCTCGTCCTTTGAAAAGAACCCGGCAAATATCGGAATTCCGGCGATCGCCAGCCAGCCCGTGACCATCGTCGCAAAGGTGATCGGCATATATTTTTTCAAATTGCCCATCTTCCGCATATCCTGTTCGTGGTGCATACCGTGAATGACCGAACCCGAACCGAGGAAAAGCAATGCTTTGAAAAATGCGTGCGTCATCACGTGAAAGATCGCAATGACGTAAGCTCCGACACCGCAGGCAAGAAACATATAACCGAGTTGCGAAACGGTTGAGTAGGCAAGAACTTTTTTAATGTCGTTTTGAGCCAGACCGATCGTCGCCGCAAAGATCGCTGTTGCCGCCCCGATGATGGCAACGATCCACATCGCCGTCGGGGCATTCTGGAAAATGATGTTACTGCGAACGACCAGATAAATGCCCGCTGTCACCATTGTTGCCGCGTGGATAAGAGCCGATACGGGAGTCGGTCCGGCCATCGCGTCCGGCAGCCAGGTCAGAAGCGGAATCTGGGCGGATTTCCCGCAAGCCCCGATAAATAATAAAACCGCCGCCGATGTTAAACCGCCCGCGAAAATTATTCCCCAGGTGAATGGCTCAGCGGTTGTGATATTACTTGCGACCCATGTGAAAACACTTGTAACTTGTTGCCCGTCAACCGTTTTATCGAAGAATGAAAGCGAGCCGGTCAGCGTGAAAATGAGAAACATTCCCATCAGAACGCCCCAATCGCCGATGCGGTTCATAACGAACGCTTTTTTGGCGGCTTTACGGGCTTCGTCCTTTTGCAAGTAATATCCGATGAGCAAATAGGAACAAAGTCCGACGCCTTCCCAGCCGACGAACATCAGAAGGTAATTGTCCGCCAGAACGAGCGTCAGCATGGCGAACATAAACAGATTCAGGTATGCGAAAAAGCGGTAGAATCCGTCATCGCCGTGCATATATCCGGTTGCAAAAATATGTATGAGCAGAGCGACAAAGGTTACAAAAAGAGCATATATCCCCGAAAGTCTGTCCATTCCGAGGGCGAAATCAACCCGGAAATCGCCGACTTGAATCCACGTCCAGATATGGTCGAGAATCGGTCGGTCAATAAACAACGCTCCGCCTTCGGCGAAAAACGCGATGTAAAATGCGACCACACACGAAATCCCGACCGCACCGCAGGCGATCGCACCACTCACGGTTTCATTTCTCTGCTTCAACCAACCGCCGTAAATCCAATTGGCAAACGCACCGAAGAGCGGTGCAAAAATTATTAGACTTAAAAGGTTATTTTCAGTCATTTATTTTTAATCTGATTTTTAATTAATCCTTTTTTGACGGCGTTGTCATTCATCTGACTTTTTGTTTTCAACGCCTTAATCCCTAATTCTTCAAAATGCTCACATCGTCAACATCAATTGATTCGCGGTTGCGAAAGATCGTAATGATGATTCCCAAACCGACCGCCGCTTCGACCGCCGCAACGCTCATAACGATAAAGACGAATAGCTGTCCCGTCACATCGCCGTAATGTCTGGCAAAGGCGACAAAGGAAAGATTAACGGCATTGAGCATCAGCTCGATGCACATAAACATCCCGATCGCGTTGCGTTTATAGATCACGCCGACCGCACCGATGGCGAATAAAATTCCCGAAAGAGCTAAATAACTAGATAAACTTGGTTCCATTTTTTTTAGTGAATGGTGAATAGTGAATGGTGAATAGTATTTTTTAGAATTTATATTTCTATTTACTATTCACTATTTACTATGCACTACTTAATCTTTTTTGTTATCAACAACCAATTCCAAATGCGGTTCCCGTAAGCGTCTGGCCATGATCATCGCTCCGACGATTCCCATAAGCAGCAAAATACCGACGATCTCGACCGGCAGGAGATATTGTGTGTACATCGCCTGACCGACATTCAGGGCTTTTCCGGCATCCGTATTTTCGACCGCCGGTTTGGCGGCTTTGTTGACTACATAAAAAACAAAAAATGTTTGAGCTAAAAGTAGCAGCCCCAAAGCCCCGCCGATGGCATAAAGCGATTTGAGCCGGTTGATCGGACGGTCTTCGTCCAGATTCAAAAGCATTATGACGAAGATGACCAGAACCATGATCGCACCGGCATAAACCAGAACCTGTACGACGGCGATAAACGGTGCGGCCAGCGTCAGATAAATGCAAGCCAGCGACAAAAAGACGCCGACCAGCGAAATCGCACTATATAAAGGGTTTTTATGATAAACGCAGGAAACCGCACATGCGATCGCCAGTCCTGCCAGAATAAAGAAAATAGCTGTAACCATTTTTTGTAAAAGTGATAAGTGATAAGTGATAAGTGATAAGTATTTTATAATTTATCAGCTTACACTTTTCAGTTATCAGTTATTTAAGGTCTATTTAATAGAAATACGATAATGACCGTTAAAATCAGATTCCCCAAAGCGACCGGCAAAAGGAATTTCCAGCCGAAATTCATCAATTGGTCGAACCTGAAACGCGGCAGAGTCCCGCGAACCCAAATATACAAGAACAGGAACGCGAAGATCTTTAATAAAAATCCGATATGGCTGAAAATTGCGTATGGAATCGAACCGACTTCAAAAATGTAACTCAAACCCGGAATATACCAACCGCCCAAAAAGAGCGTGACGGCCATCACGGAAACGGTGAACATATTCACGTATTCCGCCATAAAAAAGAGTGCGAATTTTAAGGCGGAGTATTCCGTGTGAAAACCCGCGACGAGTTCGGTCTCCGCTTCCGGCAGATCGAACGGAACACGGTTCGTTTCGGCAAACGCGGCGATCAGAAAGACCACAAAACCGATAAATTGCGGGATGATGAACCATTTGAACGGCGAAACGGTTTGAGCCCGGATAATTTCCGCCAGATTCAGAGAACCCGCCAGCATCACGACGCCGATGATCGAGCGGCTCTACGAGCGCTATTCCTTCGAGATCGTGCCGCGCATCGCCGACTACCTGAAGAGCCGCGACCAGGAGGTGCGCGATGACATCGTCGACATCCAAGGCCTCGATGAACATCTGCGAGCGCTGCCGCATTTCTTCCTGGCGCCG
>JBGTRS010000418.1:0-4315 GCA_041940665.1 Pyrinomonadaceae bacterium
TAATAAAAAAATACTCCAACCAAAATATATTAATATGCAAACACTCTCAATACAATTTGTCAATTTTTATGCAAAACATGGAACCAATTCGAACCATATAAAAAACACAAATATGTTGATAATATAACAACAACTCATGATATGATAGCTTATTTGATGATATTAATGAATTATTATAGTGCCAGAGAATTAAAGAAAAAAGGGGCGGACAGGATTTATGTTTTTACCATTGCCCGGACTGCTTAGTAGAGGAGTAGAAGAATGGAGGAGTAGAGAAGTTTTTATTACTCCTTTGCTCCTCTACTCCTCTACTCAAATCACGGTGTATCGAATTTCGGTGCGGGATTGTCGCCGTTGGCACCGAACGGGGTGATGATAAATCCGCCGCCGCTTTTGGCGATATACCAAACGCCGTTTGACGGGCGGAAGACCGCAAAATCTTCCGTGCCGTCGCCGTCGTAATCGCCGACGACGGGAATATCGCCGTTCGAACCCCATTGATATGTCTGAACTCTCAAATCCGAACTATTGTATACATACCAAATGCCCGTTGAAGGCCGGAAGACAGCCAGATCGCTCTTGTTATCGCCGTCAAAATCACCCGGTGTCGGAATGTCGCCGTTCGAGCCGAATTGGATTATTCCGACCGAACTGTTACTACTGCGGAAATAATACCAAACACCCGTCGAGGGACGGAAAACCGCATAATCAACCCGGCCGTCGCCGTCAAAGTCACTTTGTGTCGGAATGTCGCCGTTCGAGCCGAACTGAAAATAGTCAATGCCGCCACTGCTTTTAGCGACGTACCAAACACCGTTTGAGGGCCGAAAGACGGCAATCTCCGATCTGTTGTCGCCGTCAAAATCGCCTTGCGTCGGAATGTCGCCGTTCGAGCCGAATTGGATTAACCCGACCGTATTGTCACCACTGCGGACATAATACCAAACGCCTGTTGACGGACGGAACACGGCGTAATCGGCTCGGCCGTCGCCGTCAAAATCTTCCGGCGTCGGAATATCGCCGTTCGAACCGAATTGATAATGACTGACCGAACCGTTGTTACTATTCGTCACATACCAACCGCCGTCGGAAGGACGAAAATAGGAAAGATCGGTTTTGTCGTCACCGTCAAAATCAGCACTGACATCGTTTGCAAAGGGCTGTGTATTGACGATTTTTTCAACCGTCCCGCCAAGATTGACGAGATATAATTCTCCCGCCTCATCTTCACCGAATCCCGAAATATTTCTAGGCGTATCTTCAATTAAAATCTGACTGCTTCCGTTCCACATCCAATATTCGCCCGAACAATAATCACCGTAAATATATGCACCGTGCGGAAGCGTACCTTGCGTCCCGCGATAGACATAGCCGCCCGTTACCGAACAGCGTCCGCCCGTATGATTGTATTGAAAAACCGGCGGTATGAAATTATTCGGATTGCACAGACCGGGATCGTTGTTCGTACAGCTATTGCCTTCATAGACACGCCAGCCGTAATTTCCGCCTTTCGTAATAATATCCACTTCTTCGATGGAATTTTGTCCGACATCCGCCGCCCAGAGCTTGTGATCTCCGCCGCGGTCAAACGACCAGCGGTAAGGATTCCGCAGACCCGTCGCATAGATCTCATCCGCTCCATTAATACCGACAAAAGGATTGTCCAGCGGATTCGTATAAGCCGGAACTCCGACAATTTCGGAAAGGCTCGGCGTAATCCGAAGCATTTTACCCAACAGCGAATTTACGTTTTGAGCCCGATTATTCGGATCATTGCCCGAACCGCCGTCGCCCATTCCGATATAGAGATGCCCGTCGGGACCGAAGGCGATCTGTCCGCCGTTGTGATTGGAAAAATCCTGCGAGATCGTGATGATCGGAAAACCACTGTTGATGTCGCCCGTCGTATTGTTGTTCGTCGCTTTATAACGCTCGATGACGGTCGCTCCGTCGCTCTGGCGGGTGTAATTGACGAAGAAAAAACTGTTGTTTTCAAAATCGGGATGAAACGCCAGACCCAAAAGTCCGCGTTCGCTTCCCGATTGACTGACCTTTGAAGCCAGATTTATAAAATCCGTCGTCGTCGTTTGTCCGGGCTGGACGACCTTTATAAGCCCTCTCTGCTGAACGACGAACAGACGATTCGTGCCGTCGCCCGCATTGGTGATATAAACCGGCGAACTCAAACCGGATAAAAACGCCTGTCTTTGAATGGTCGGAATCTGTCCGACCGCCGAAAATCCCAAACTCAGTAAAACTACCCCGACACCAAATAAAAACCTTACTTTTTTCATCTACTTCCCCCTTCTCAATTTTGTTTTTTCTTTTCTTCTTTTTCTTTATCATCCAAGCTTATGCAGGTTTTGCCTTCGCCCAATTTTTTCAGATCGTCCTTCAGATCGGATGAAAACCCGTTTAAATCCTTAGACCTCGAACATCTGCCGTCCCAAAGTTCGCCGCTGTCTTCATTTTCTTTGGCAAAGACGAGATGTGTTTCGCCGACATCAAACGGAGCTTGAAATCTCGGATTTTCATAGACGGCAACTTTTACCTTTGTATCCTCGATTCCCTTCCAGAATTTTTTGACCTTGAATTCGAAAATCGTTTTATCGCCGTCCTTTTCCTCACCGGTCACTTCACCGACAAAAACCGCTTTTGCATATTCATATTCATTATCGAATGTCCGAATGGCACATTTTGCTTCGGCCGGGTCACCTGTTGCCGTTGGAACCGCAGGATTTGTTGAACTGACAAAAACGAACAGGGCGAATAAAAACACAATCATCAACGGGTTTTTCATTTACAAAACTCCTTTTTTGTTTGACTTTCTGGGAGTTAAAATAGTTGAAAAGTTTTAGCTTGAACTGTTTTTTATAATAACCGCTGAAAAGCCTTTGACGCAACAGTTTTCTTTGGATTTATAAGCGGTAACGCACTTTCTTTTTTTTCAGATCGGCATCTTCAAGTTCGAAATTCTGCAGACGCATCGAAGTGTCGGCGGTCATATCGAGTTCCGAGCTTTCGCCGCGGTTTAGGTGAAAAGTTCCCGCCGCCGCGATCATTGCGGCGTTATCGGTGGAAAGATGCTTCGACGGAAAATAAACGGGAATTTTATATTTTTTGGCAAGTTTTTCCGATGCATTTCGCAAGGCGAGATTGCAGGCCACGCCGCCCGCCACGATCAGTGTCTTCGGTTCATATTCTTTGATCAAACGCTCGGTCTGCCGCAAAAGCGATTTGATGACCGTGTATTGGAAACTCGCACAGATATCTTTGATCGCCTGATCCGGCTCTTCGCCTTTTTCAACCGGCTCAATATTATTTTCCCGCAAATAACGCATCACGGCGGTCTTCAGACCGCTGAAACTAAAATCGGGACGGCCGTCGGAAATCTTGGCGACCGGAAATTTTATCGCACTTTTGTTTCCTTCCGTGGCAATTTTCTCGATGACGGGGCCGCCCGGATAACCAAGTCCGAGCATTTTGGAAACTTTATCAAACGCCTCGCCCGCCGCATCGTCTCTCGTTCTTCCGACGATCTTGTATTTTCCCGCTTCCGGTGCGTAAAAAAGATTCGTATGTCCGCCCGAAACGATCAGAGCCATCGCCGGATATTCGGTCGGCGGATTTTCAAACTCGACCGAGAAAAAATGCCCTTCGATGTGATTGACACCGATAAAAGGAATTCCCAGCCCGAACGCCAGAGCCTTTGCGTAACAAACACCGACAAGCAGAGAACCGATCAGACCCGGACCTTGCGTCACGGCGACCGCATCAATTTCCTGCAAAGTTACATTTGCCTTCTCGAGAGCCTCTGCGACGATCGGATCAATTTTAACCAGATGTTCACGCGAAGCGATCTCCGGCACGACACCGCCCCATTCTTTATGAATCTCGATCTGCGAAGAAATAACGGATGAGAGAATTTCCCGGCCGTCCCGCACAACGGCCGCGGCAGTTTCATCGCACGAACTTTCTATTCCTAAAACAAGCATCTTCTCTTCAAGTTTAAGAAGTTATCGAAAAACTAACAAGTGAACGCAGATTTTCTTGACATATTTTCAGAACTTACATATCGTAAGCGTGTTTATAAACTTAGGTAAATCGAGGAAAACCCGATGAACAAAAATGAATTTCCAGGACTCTCTTCAAAAGAGTTCCTGATTATGGAAATGCTCCTTAATGAAGGCGAAATGTTCGGTCTTGAGATGGTCGAAGAGTCCGCCGGCGATGTCGCCGACCGCACTTCCAATCATAACGAGCAGGAACCAGACTAGGAACAGAATGCCTCCAACCATTGCTGAGAGCAGGAACA
>JBGTRS010000419.1:0-4288 GCA_041940665.1 Pyrinomonadaceae bacterium
GGCACTTGGTATGTTTTAAGAAGTTCCGATTCACAGGTTACGAATTTACAATGGGGAATGAATGGTGATAAGCCGGTGCAAGGTGATTATGATGGGGATGACAAGGCTGATTTCGCTGTTTTTAGACCATCAGATAATAAGTGGTATGTTTTCAGAAGTTCAGATTCGGGCTATACATCCTTTACATCTTCAACTACAGGCACGCCGGTTCAAGGAGATTATGATAATGATGGAAAAACCGATTTCGCTATTTTTCAAGCTAGTAGTGGCACTTGGGAGGTTTATATGAGTTCCAATCCATCTGTTCCTGTTTATACAAATTGGGGGTTAACTACGGATATACTTGCCCCAGGGGATTATGATGGTGATGGAAAACACGATTTAGCTGTTTACAGACCAAATTCGGGAGCTTGGTATATTCTGCAAAGCTCAAATCAGTCACATTATTCAACATTGTTTGGTATTAGTAGTGATTTACCAACATCAAGGTCATTTATTCCTGAATAATGAATGAGAAGTAAGAGAAGAGTTGTTTATTTTATATAACAAAACTAATATTCTCTAAAACACCTGCCAAATGAATTTTTGGCAGGTGTTTTTATGATATAACCGTATAAAAAATTAGTAGAGCGGAATAAAATTAGATTTACAGAAATGTTTAGAATTAACGTTGACTCCGAACTTTTTTATTTTCCAGTACAGATTCAAATCCGCTATAAAGTCGCTAATACGACTAAATGATGATAGTAAGCAGGGGTATTTTAACGTTATTTTTCAGTCATTCTGACGGGTTTTTGTTTCATATTGAACAGTATTTCACCATTTTGCTGTTAAACATTGTAAAATAATGTTGACAATATTTGTACTATAATGTAGTTTATTAAATGACAACACTCTTGAAGTGTTGAACCCTATCGCCACTGTGCATAAGAAGTTTTTCAAAATACATCAAAGTAGCAAAAGAAATAGCAGTAAAAATTTGCTTGAGTTGATAAAAACAATTGGGGAATTTTGGCTTTAACTTGCAGTTTGACCTATCAAAAGAAAAATCCTGTCGAAAATCGTCAGTCCGCTTAAAGGTGGCAAATAAATCTTCAAAGTAGCCGAAAGAAACCGAATTGTTTGAAAAACCATAAATGTAAAAATTCCTGAGTTACCCAAGAAGGATTGGCAAAAAGCAAAAAAGGAGTAAAAGAAAATAATGCTGTTCGGTAAAAAGAAAAGCGTTGCCGGTTTAGATGTCGGTTCGAGTTCCGTCAAGATCGTAGAACTTGACGGAAAAATCAATAATTTAAGCCTGGTCAGTTTAGGATTTGAGAATCTGCCCGATGAGACCGTAGTTGACGGACAGATCATGGAATTGAATGCCGTTTCGGAAGTGATTCAAAACGTCTGCAATGACCATAACATCAAATCGAATCAAGTCGTCACGGGCGTAAGCGGACATTCCGTCATTATAAAGAACATCGTTCTGCCGCCGATGAGCCGCGAAGAATTGGAAGAATCCATTGATTGGCACGCCGAAGAACATATTCCATACGATCTGTCGGATGTCAGTCTCGACTATCACATCACGACGGAAAATGACAGTGCCACTCAAGTAATGATCGCGGCCTGCAAACGTGAAAGACTCGACAATGTCAAACAAGCCATCCAACTTTCCGGCAAAAATCCCGTCATCATCGATGTTGATACCTTTGCTCTGCAAAATTGTTATGAGGTCAATTATCAGCCCGATGATTCACAGGTCGTCACGCTTTTGAACATCGGTGCTTCAACGATGAACGTCAATATCGTGCGCGGTTCGCAATCGCTTTTTACACGCGATATCACGGTCGGCGGAAGCCAGTTCACGGACATTCTGCAAAGAAATTTAAGTCTCAGTTTCGAACAGGCGGAAGCGGTCAAACGCGGTGTTGCCGAAGCGATGGAAAACGTCGAGGAAACCGCGATCGAACCGTTAATGAATAATGTTACGGATATGGTCGCCATGGAAATTCAGAAGACCTTCGATTTTTATCGGGCGACGGCCGATGACGATGACATCGTTGTTGACAAGATCTTGATTTCCGGCGGCGGTTCGAAATTGGCGGGTTTGTCTGCCGAACTTTCGGCCAAACTTGAATTACCGGTCGAGGTTCTCGACCCGTTCCGGGCGATCAAGGTAGATACACGCAAATTTGACCCGGATTATTTAAGCGAAATAATGCCCGAAATGGCGGTTGCCGTTGGTTTGGCAATCAGAGGAGTGGAAGCAAAATGATTAGAATTAATCTTTTACAGTCAGTAACCGAAAGACAGGGCGGAGCGGTTGTCGCAGTTGATAAAAGAGTCTCCAGCCCGATGTCCCGACTTTTGTTAATGGGAATTGCCGTATTCGTTCTGACCACTGCGGTAATCGGTTTGGATATTATTTGGACGAGCCGGGCGAAAGCCGCCGCTGAAGCGGAACTTGCCGAACAGCAGAAAAAGGAAAAAGAACTGGAAGCGGTTATTAAAGAGCAGAAAGAACTGGAAGCGAAGATCCAGAACATTGATCTGAGAATCGAAGCGATCAAGAAACTGCGTAACTCGCAAGCCGGTCCGAGTGCCGTTCTCGAAGCCATCCGTGAAAGAATCGGGATGACTCCGGACATATATCTCGAAAGCGTGGATCAAAAAGGCGATCAGCTGACCATCAAGGGAAGTTCGCCGAATGAATCAGCCGTAACGCAGTTCGGCCGCAGTCTGGAATTTTCATCCGGGCTTTTCTCGAATTTGAGTATCGAAACCCAAAGAAAAGAGATTGCTAATCAAAGAGCATCGGCGAATTCCGATGCCCCCGGACTGGAAGTTATCAATTTTACGATCCGCTGTGCTTATACGCCGGACAAGGCTAACACGGGCGGCGACGGTTCGACCACTACCGCTTCGAGTCAAACACCTGAAAACCCGCAAAATCCGGCGGGTAATAATCAGCCGGCAAATCCCGATGCACCGAAAGTTGCACAAAACAACGGCAACTAACTTCCGAAGTTTGAATTTTCTTTCAAAACCGTAAAGAAAAAGGATATTAGAAAAATGGAAAAAATTAAATCATTAACTTGGTATTGGCAGCTTTTAATAATGGTTATGCTCGGAGCATTAGTTTACGGAATGGTCTATTATTTCTTTACAAGTGCTACCCGTGCGGAAACGCAGAGCCTCAACGACCAGGTTGCACAATTAAAAGCAAAAAACCAGGCGGCCCAGATCGCTACGCAAAGAATAAACGAGTTTCGCTCGCTTTACGCCAGCAAAGAGCAGGAATATGACGAACTGAAGGTTCTTTTGCCCGAACAACGCGAAATTACCAATGTTTTGCAAGGATTGCAGGATACTGCCAGCGAATCGCGTCTGATCGTCAGCCGTTTCTCACCGCGTGACGACACTCAGCAGGAATTCATTATGGCAAAACCCGTCGAGGTCGAAGTTGACAGTAACTTTAATAATCTCCGCGACTTCTTTGACAAAATGGCCAAACTTCAGCGGATCGTTTCGATCACCGATTTCAGTCTCAAACAGCTCGATAAGCAAACCGCGAATAAAACGCTCCACGCACAATTTTTGCTGACCGCTTACTATGCTTCGCCCGACGATCTGAATAATCTGGCGAATCCGCAATACAAGTTGGGACCGGACGGCAAACCTCTGAAAGGACCTGACGGCAAACCGATTCCGCTTGCTCCGACGGCCCAACCGGGACAACCTCCGAAACCGGGACAACCTGCGGCCCCGGCCCAACCCGCCGCACCGCCGGCTGCTCCTCCTGCCACTAAATAAGGTTATTTTTTGGAATTATTTACAAGCAAAGAGTGAATAAAATGATGAATATAGCAAAGATTAAAAGAGTTCTAAGTTTGGCATCAATCGCTGTCGCATTTATTTTGGTCAGCGGATACAGCTCGGAAGTTTCCGCCCAACGCGACCCGTTCGCCAAGCCCGGCTATGAAAAACGAACCGATGTCAGATCCGGCAGTACTACGACGATTTCAACACCCGGGAGCAATCCGGGATCGAAAGAGTCCTCAAAACCGAAAGGACCGGAGCCGGTCGCTCCGCCGCCGATCGAAGCCCGGATTGATTATTACAAAAAACTTCGTGAAGAAGCGGCAATGAACGGTCAGCCGATCCCGAAAGTTACATCCGTTCTTTTGGTAAATGAAATGTCCGTTACGGGAATCTTCAAAACCCCACGCGGTTACGCGGCGATGGTTGAAGCGGGACCGATCAAACTTTCTTATACGATCTATCCGGGCGAAAAATTCTT
>JBGTRS010000420.1:0-4283 GCA_041940665.1 Pyrinomonadaceae bacterium
ATGAAATTCCCTTCAATGGCGGTCAATGACGCTCAAACCAAGCATTTCTTTGACAACCGCTACGGAACGGGACAATCTACTTTGGACGGCATCGTCCGGGCCACAAATATACTTTTAGCCGGAAAAAACTTTGTGGTTGTCGGCTACGGCTGGTGCGGTAAGGGTGTCGCTATGCGTGCCAGAGGTTTGGGTGCAAATGTGATCGTCACCGAAGTTGATCCGATCAAAGCCGTCGAAGCAGTGATGGACGGTTTTCGGGTTCTGCCGATGGACAAAGCCGCGGAAACAGGCGATTTCTTTGTAACCGTCACGGGTAACCGCCACGTCATTGACCGCGACCATTTTACAAAGATGAAAAATGGTGCGATCGTTTGCAACAGCGGCCATTTCGATCTGGAATTAAATCTCGATGCTTTACGTGAAATGTCGGAGGAACCGGCTCAGCGAAGACCGTTTGTCGAAGAATATCAATTCAAAGACGGTAGCAAGAGCGTCATCGTTTTGGGTGAAGGTCGTCTGATCAACCTGGCGGCGGCGGAAGGTCATCCGGCCAGTGTAATGGATATGAGTTTTGCAAACCAAGCACTATCAACAGAATACCTGGTTAAGAATAAAGGAAAACTTGAGCATAAGGTTCACGTATTACCTGAAGAAGTTGATCAGGAAATCGCCGGTTTGAAACTTAAGTCCTTAGGTATCGAAATTGACGAGTTAACTCCGGAAATGATCGAATATCTTTCGAGTTGGGAAACCGGAACTTAAAAGATCTGTTCAAAAATAAAAATAAAGAAGGCAGGTTATGATTGTATTTTGCCTTCTTTTTTTATTTTTAAAAACTAAATTTAACTCCGAATCTAAAATATCTCGGTTCCTGAAAAAGATTCGGCTGGTTATAGTCATTTCTTATGCCGGTCGAACTTGTTCCCCTTGAATTCAGATAATTCATAACGAATTGCCGGATCCCGCCCTCATTAAAAATGGTGTTAAAAACCGCCGCTTCACTTTGACAGGTCGTACAGCCGCCGGCCGTAAGTACGCCAGCCGTAAAATTCGTCGAACTTATTGATGTCTGACGACTTAACTGATTTCTTTCGTCAAATAAATTCAAAATTACAAAATATGGCTCAAATGCAAATCTGTTTCCGTTTCCAAATAAAAAGCGGTGATTGACAAGCAGATCAGTTTGAGAAAACATTTCCGTTCTGCCCAAATCACCCCGCTCAAACAAAATTGATGTATTCAGGTTATATAGATTGTAAATTGTGGTCAGGGGTGTTCCGGATTGAAAAGTCGTATAGGCGGAAACCGTGGTTTGATTCACATTATTGTTTTTCCAATCGAATGTGTAGCCTCCGAAAGCTTTTAGAACATGCGGCCGGTCGGTTGCCAGCCGTCCGTTGTCTGGATTTCCATTTGCATCAAATCCCATCGGCGGCAGATCGAAATATCTGGTCGCGTTCGGAGAAACCCGGCCGAATTCATCCGAACTGGCCAGCCCCGAATAATTTCCGAACAGCCGGCTGTATGTATAATTTACGTTGAAAAAATAACTCTCAGATCTTTTATAAACGGCAAATTCGACCGCATCAAAGTCTCTTTCCGCTTGTTTGCACGGTAAATTTGCGTTTGCCGCCACCGTACAAACGATTCCGTATCCAGGGTTTCCGAGAATGTAGATCTCACTTCCCTGTTCGTTGAATTGCCCGATATCTTCAATCGCCCGATCAATTTGTTTGTGTACGTATAATGTTGAAAAAAGAAATCCGCCGGGAAAATATTTTTCAAAGCCGATCGTGTATTCACTCATTCTTGCAGGTTTTATGTTTGGATCAACTACCGGAGTTGGTAAAGAAGTCGGTGCGATCTGGCTTGGAATTCTGAAGCTGATCTGACAAACCGACCAGCCGCCGCCGTTGTTTATCGGACATCGGCCACCCGGCGAATCCGGTTCATTGCCGAGAATGTTCCGGTATGTATAGTTTGTGTATGAAGCGCCTCTATCCGGCAGGATTTCAAAGTAATCCCGATAAAATTTTTCCGGTGACAGATCAAAGATATTTTGACCGGCATTATATTTTAGACGGTCGTAGATCCAACCGTAGCCGCCGAAAATCTTGTTTCTACCGTCCCCGAGAAGGTCAAATGTAAAACCGAAACGAGGTGAAAATTTATCCCGCCACCCGAATTTAATATTGTAAATTTCGTTGAATTCCGGTAAAGATTCATTTTCAAACCGAACCCCGACGTTCAGCGTCAGACGATTTTTTATCGTCCAGCTGTCCTGAACGAATAATGCCTGATTGGTGTTTTCGGATTCGCCGACAACCCCGTATCTCTGCATAAAACCGGATCCGAGGTTTCCGGGAGTAGCCGGGAGACCGATCAAATTTGAAATCGGTATTCCGTAATATAGAACAACATAACCGGTATCAAAATACCCCTCATCTATTTCATTAAACAGGCGGTTAAACTGATAACCGCTCTTGAAAATATGTCTTCCGAACAAATTCGATAAAAGGAAACTTGAATTAACATTAAAAGTTGTTCTTTTTGAAACATCGTAATTGAGTTGATAGTTCTCGCCGGTGTTAAACCCGCCGGAACAATCCGAGCCGGGATAATTTCCGGGATCGCCGGCAGAACTACAAAGAAATCGGGTTTGTTTTGGAATACCGTAAGTATTTAGTTTTTCATTTAAGAACGCTCTTCCGGCCTGAAAGTTTATGATGAGATTATATAGTAAATTCCAGGTCGCTTGCCCGTTTATAAGATTTGAGTTTTGTCTTCCTCCTCTTTGAGCCAAAAAATCCGCTCCGGTCAGATTTCCGGATGTTGGCAAGACGCCGGAAAGCCCTTCGGAATAATTTGGAAGTCTTCCATCTTCATCAATGGGATTATTGAGATATGTGCCGAACAGACGAAGTTTATAAAACGGTTGTGAATCAATCCTGAAAAACTGAAATTCGGTTCTGTATTTTTGTTCATACTCAATCGTTTGATTTATTTCTCTATTATTCGGATTCCCGCTGCCAGAAAAATAATCAATTCTTCTGGTGGTCTTGTATATCTGCGGCGTGTAGGCACTAAAAAACCAAAGTTTTTCATTTATGATCGGGCCGCTGAATGTTGCGAACGGAAACACTCCGAGTCCGCCGTCTTTCCCCGGCTGAAAGTTTTCGAACTGCCCCGTTTGCGAACCGAATCTGTTTAGAACCGTATTGGGACTACCTTGTAATTTTATGGGTGTAAATGAAATTCCCAGATTTCCTCTGAAATGATAATTATCACCGGAAGTATTGATATTGATAACCCCGCCGAAAGCTCCAAAACTTTCCGCATTAAATCCGTTTGTCTTTACACTAACCTCCTGGATCAGTTCAAACGGAAGATCAAAGTTTTCAGCCAGTAATCCCGAACGGTAATTCGTTACCTCCAACCCGTCTATAAAAAACGTGTTTTCCGCACCTGTCGAACCGTTGGTTTGAAAATTACCGGAAAGCATTTCCTGACGAATGTACGGTGATATTTTTAATAAAGATGAAAAGGTCGTTTTACTCGGCAGGATTTCTCTTAATTCTTTTACGACAGCTGATGAAGAACTTGCCGTGGGGAAAAAACTACCGCTTTTTTCCGATAAATTATCTTTAAAAGATGAATCGTTTTGAATTTTAAGTGAATATTTAACTATGGTTTTGTTGTCGGTTTTGACCTGAACATCAAATTCGCGGGGGTTGAAAAATTCTTTGCTTACTGTGATTTGATAGATTCCGGCCGGAATTCCGGCAAAATTAAAATATCCATTTTCATTGGTTAGATCCGATTTTTTATAACCGTTTGAATTGGTTTTATCTTCTAAAACCACGGTTGCCCCCGAAATGTTTTTGCCGGAAACTTCATCTGTAATAATTCCCTCAACGATTCCGTAAGCGGTTTGTCCGTAAATAATTGAAGCAAATAGTATGTGGCAGGCAAAAATGTTCAGTGTAATTTTTAATGAGCGGCGGAACATGTGGCAAATCCTCCGGGAAAAAATTCAATCTTTTTCAAAAATTCTACAAACCATATTTGTATTCTAAAAAAAATATGCAAATCAGACGCCATCTTAAAATCGTTCACAAGAAGTATTGATTTTATCAATACTTCTGAGCCCCTAAAGGATTATGGAAATATTTATGATCTGTATCGAATATCAAATGAAATTCAATAATTTGTAATTTATTCATTATTTTGAATTTTGAAAATCCAACCAGATTTCATACTTATGGGGTTTTGGGGTTTTGGGG
>JBGTRS010000421.1:0-4279 GCA_041940665.1 Pyrinomonadaceae bacterium
GGCGCTTCTCGCGTCCCGGCTGCCAGGCCCAGTCTTCCGGCAGCGCGCGCAGCAGGCCGCTGACCTGAGGTGCGCCGAAAGGATGGTCCACGCGCAGTCCGGTGGCGCGCGCGGCCTGGCGGATGCGGTCCCGCGCGCGCCGGCCGCGCACCAGGCGCCCGTCGTCGGGGCGCAGCGGGCGGGGGGCTCCGGCGGGGGGCTCCGGCATCGCGGCGAGCATGGCACAGGCGACCGGCGCCCGCTCCGACCGCCCGGCTCGATTCCTTTTTGACCGAAGACACCTACTGCTATGTCGAATTAAACGGCGAAAGTCCCGCCGGTATCGCTTTTTCGGATTCGGCCACGGAGATATTTTTTGATCTGCCGATAATGAAAAAATTCACCGAAACCTATGAACTACAGGGGCTTGAAGGAAGACCAAAATTGCTTTCAACCTTGCTGAGTTGCTACGAGGAATATCTCGGACGAAAACCCGAAAAAAATCCGACGATCGCCATCGTTGATCTGAAAGATTTGCCGACCATCGAAGAATTTGCTTTATGCCAGGAGTATTTTGAAGCAAACGGTTATAAAGCCGTTATCTGTTCGCCCGATGAATTGGAATTTAACGGCGAAAAGTTGCTTTGCGAAGGCGAGGAAATAGACATCGTTTACCGGAGATTGCTCGTTCAGGAATATCTTCCGATCATTGAGGAATATCCCGCCCTTCTTGATGCTTACAAAGCCGGCGTGATCTGTATGGCCAATAGTTTTCGGGGAAAACTTCTGCATAAAAAAGCGATGTTCGCCGTTTTGACCAACGAAAGATTTGAATTTCTATTCAACCAAAAAGAACTTGATGCCATCAGACTACATGTCCCGTGGACGAGAAATTTCCGTGAAGAGATAACCGAATTTTACGGCGAAGAGATCGATCTGGTCGAATGGACTCGCGAAAATTCGCACCGCTTGGTCTTAAAACCGAATGACGATTACGGCGGCCACGGGATTTATATCGGTTGGGCTTCGGACGAAAATCTCTGGGACGAAGCCATCGAAGTCGCTTTGAGCACGGGTGATTATCTGGTTCAGGAACGGGTCAAAACGGCGAAGGAAGTTTTTCCGTTCATTGACGAAAACGGCGAAATAATTATGACCGAATCGCTGGTTGATCTCGATCCTTTGATCTTCAACGGCAAGGTCGGTTCGGCCTTTACAAGGCTTTCCGTAACGGAATTGGCGAACGTTACATCCGGCGGCGGAATGGTGCCGACAATTATTTTGAAAGGAAAAAAATAAAAATTTTAGGGGATTTTAATAATGCGAATAAAGTATTTTAGATTTTTCGGGATAGCTTCACTTTGTATTCTCGGATTGCTTTCAATTTTCTTTTTAAAACAACCTCAAAACGTCAAAGCCCAAAATAGTCAATTGCTTTTTTCCATTATCGAAACGCCAAAAGCTCTGGCGAATGAACAGAAAAACTCTCCAGCTTCGGTTCGGGAGAGCGAGATCCAAATTGAATCTCAAAATTTTGCCGCTCTAAGTTCAAACAAATTATCCATCCCGCTTTTTGACGGAAAAATCTATGAAGCCGAACAAAACGGTTTGGAAGGGCTTGAGGTTCGCGGCGTTCAGGATTATACCTGGCGGGGCAAATTGACGGACGGGGATTTTCGCGGCGATGTCGTTTTAACCTTCAAAAACGGAATGCTCAACGGTTTGATCTATTCGCCGAAAGCCGTTTATGAAATTGTTTCGGTAAAAGACAAAAAGATTTTGATCGAACTCGACCAGAGTCTTTTTCCCGAATGTGCCGGAGAAATAAAGCCCACTACGGACGGGGAAAATCTGCCGGATGAAAACCTTGGTGCGGTGCCGGATTCGGGTGACCGCATTGATGTTCTGGTCGTTTATACCGAAGCGGTCAAAAACGCCGTCGGCGGAGATGCTCAGGCTCAATCTTTGGCTCAAGGTTCGATTGATTCAACTAATACGGCGTATTTTAACAGCAAGATCCGCCAGCGTTTGCGGCTGGTGCATTCGCAACAGACGGCTCTGACGGAAGCCAATTCATTATCCGATCTGCGTTCGGATGCGGCGACTGCGGCTTTGAGGGATACTCATAAAGCCGATATGGTCGCGATGCTCGTCAACTCCTTGAGCGGTTGCGGAATTGCCTATGTCATGACCAACGTCGGTACCGGTTTTGCATCTTCCGCCTACTCGATCACGTTGCGGACCTGTGCCGTCGGAAATCTGACCTTCGCCCACGAACTCGGGCATAATATGGGCAGTACGCATAATCCCGAAAACGGCGGGAGTGCCGCTTATCCTTTTAGTTACGGTCATTGGATCAACGGTAATTACCGAACCGTGATGTCATATTCCAATCCCTGCACATCCGGCTGTTCGAGAGTTCCGCAATTTTCTAATCCGGCCGTGATTTTTAACGGCGTGCCGACCGGAGTTGCCGATCAGCGGGATAACTTTCGATCGCTCGAAAATACCGCCGATACGGTTGCAAATTTTCGTTATAGCGGAAGTTCTCTGATGCTGAGTAATTTTAGCGATAACGGATTTATACCGCGGAATATCTCAAAACCCTTAAATTGGTCAACAGAGAATGTCAGCGGAGATGTCAAAATTGAACTTTCACGCGATGAGGGGCTTTCTTGGGAAACCCTCAATGCCAACACAGCGAATGATGGCTCACAAATAATAAATGTCGGCGGAAGGTCGACCAAACGAGCCAGAATCAGAATTTCGAGCTTAAATGATTCGAACGTTAGAGATTCTAGTATCAGAAATATTTTTATCAAATAAATTTACTTACATAAAAATACCCGCTCTCACATACATCACATTCATCAAAAAGTATGGATTTTCGAGGGATTCATCCTTCAATTTAATCTGTTTTTGCTTTGAAGATTATGATTTTTTAGCCATCTACGATACATAAATCCAAATTATTGGAATAAAATACAACTTCCTGTGCTAAACTGATACCACTCCACAATTTTTACCCCCGATATCAGAAAGATCATTTCGATTTTTTTGAAAAATGGAATGATCTGTGTTTTGCGTGTTTACATTGATACCTGAAACGATGTCTTTGGTCTGATTAATTTGAATACTCAAAAAAAATACTCGCGTATTTAGGGGGAGAAATATGAAATTTAAATATAAAATAAAGTGCTTAACGCTGATCTTTGCGTTATTTTGTTTGATTTTTACAATCTCGGTTTTTGATAAAAAGGTTTCCGCCAATTCATATTATTTTGAACTTTTCGGCGGTTCGCCTTTAGTCCAGGATTGGTCGGATACGAGTCTGATCTCGGTAAATGATGATTGGTCGGGACCGCTCTCGATTCAGGGTTTTCGCGGAGACGGACTGACGGCATCTGCCGGAGTTAATCCGCAGACGGTTTTGATTGACGGTCAATCTACCCCTTTAGACGTCAATGCCAATCAGACCAACCCGAATACGTTCAGCACGGGCGGCGTGACGGAATTTGAGATGGCCAATCCGACCATTGCTTTAAAAGGTTCCGATACGGCGGATGCCCCGCATTTGATGATTTATCTCAATACGACGCCTTGTCCGGCTTCAAAATCAATCAGCATCAGCTACAATGTCCTCGACATAGACGGTTCGGCAAATAATGCGGTTCAGCAGGTCGCTCTGCATTACCGGATCGGCACGACCGGGAACTTTACAAATGTTCCGGCGGGTTTTGTGGCGGACGCAACCGAACCGAATTCGGCTACGAAAGTGACGCCGATACTGGCCAATCTGCCGCACACTCTGATCGGACAATCGCAGGTCGAACTCCGCATTATGACGACCAATGCCGCCGGAACGGACGAATGGGTCGGCATTGACGACATCGAAGTCGGCTGTTATTTTCCGACCGCCGCCAGCGTTTCAGCCGGCGGAAGAGTCTTAACGGCGGAAGGTCGCGGAATCTCCAGAGCGACGGTTAAAATCCTGAATACATACAACGGACAAACGAAATACACGACCACGAATCCCTTCGGTTATTTTAACTTTAACGACCTCGAAGTCGGCGGGCTTTACATAATCACCGTCGGACATAAAAGCTATGTATTCAGCAACCACTCGAAATCATTCCAGTTGGTTGAGGATTTAAAAGGCTTGGAATTTTATGCCGACGGGCAGAATAATTTTAAGGACAAAAGTTTTAGAAAAGATCGTTGATTTTTTTTACACAGAATGAAAAAAGACGGGTTTATAATAGCCCGTCTTTTTTTGTGTTCTTGCGGTAAAGTGAATCAA
>JBGTRS010000422.1:0-4262 GCA_041940665.1 Pyrinomonadaceae bacterium
ATTAACAGAATAATTATAAACTGCGATTGTATTATCCGGTCTTGTTTCCGTGCAGCGCACAGTCCCGTTCGGAGTAGCTGTACCGCTAATTGTAAATAGTGTTACTCCTGCTGTGCCGCTCGTTGGACTTACCGAGCCAGATAAAACATTACCACCAATTGTCAGACTAACGGCTGACGCACTACGGGTTGTGGCACCGTTTGTTCCTCGCAAAATAATGTTGCCGTATGTTCCGGGTGTCGTGCCGGAAACGGTGTTTATTGTAAAAGTTGCCTGAGCCGATCCGTTTGAAGGAACATTGACTGTCGAAGGAGACCAGGAAGCCGTCGAACCGGGAACATTTGACCAATTTAAAGCTGTTGCCGCCACAGGTCCGGCGAATCCAGAAACGCTGGAAAAAGTAACAGTATAACTAGCAGATTGTCCGGGATTAACAGTTCGGCTTGACGGGCTTGCGGAAACGCTAAAATTTCCGGTACCTGTGTATGAAACAGTCGTTTCCGTGCCGTTTGACATATCGCGCAAACGGCAAGAGTGCGTTCCGATTTGATCTAGACGGAAAGACCCTGAATTGAAACTGCCTGAAGAGTTCGCTGTAAAATTAAAAATAGCGGTTGTTCCATCCGGACGTGTTTCTGTACATCTGACTGTGGCATTTGGAGTCGCTGTACCACTAATCGCAAAAAAAGTTACGCCGGTTGTTCCGCTTGTTGGGCTAACACTTCCTGTCACATCAGGAGCAAAAAATACTCTGTAAGAAGATTCATAGTTGGTTGATAAGAGGTAATGTAAAAGTGAAGATTTTAATGAAATTATTGATTGATCAAGAGAACCCTCAAAACTGTTATACCAAGGTTTGGATGCCTTTACAGGATTATCAAATTTCTTCATCTGAAAATCATCAAATAGAGAGTTTTTATCAATTTTTTCTGTATCGATAATGTCTAATTTCGGATGTGCTAAATTCTTTAACGGGCAAATGTTAAATATTAATACAAGTGAAAACATCTGAAGGACGGTGCGGATAAATTGTAATCTCTTGCTAACCCTTTGTTTCATATCAGTTGAAATCTCCTGTATCTTTCTTTAATTTTTCTAATTTACTTCTTCTCGGTACTGGGGTGGTAAAAAACTACTGCTCTATTGATTTTTTCAATCAAAATTCCTACGGATTTCTTTATTTAATGACACTAAAATCAAACACCTTTCCGCCTGCAATACCGAGTCCTGCGACGTTTCCCGCATAGTAGAAACAATACTCGCCCGGCGCGAGATCTGTTTTTGGCACTACTTTATAGATACCGGATTTAATTTTTTCAAACGAATATTCCCGGATATCTTTGTCTCGTGCGCCCATTGACATGCCAGTCCAGGCGCCAAATTCTCCGAGTACTGCTTCACGCGAGGCTTCCTTTTGGTTCATCTCGACGAGCATAAATTCCGCCGGTGAGGTAGCCGGCATCCCCCACCATAAACCGCCTGCCATGGTTGCTCCCGAGTTTTTGTATTCGGGATTAAAAACAAAATAAAATTCCGGTTTAGAACTTGAAACCTGCATGTTTGCCGATCTGCCGCGCACTTTTGCCCGGTATTTTGTTTTTTTGATTCCGTAGGTTAATGTTCCCATCAGCGGATTCATTTTAGATCCGCTGAAAATGCTCGGTTCGATAGCAGTTACTTTACCCGCTTCTAGCAAATAAATTCCCGGCTCATTCATTTGGTTAAGAAATTTTGTTGGGGTATTACCGGATGTAGGATTTTTAGGTTCTACTGAAACATTCTTCGTTTCCGCTATCCGATCAGCAGTCCTTTCATTATTGGGTGAGGATGAGGATTCTCTGTTCGAGGAGGATTCGAGCATTGCCATGATTACCGCTTTCGGGACTTTGGCGGTTTTGAGTTTTGCCAAATCAGAGGTTCCGAGATCGCATCGGCACTCTGACTGGCGAATTTTTTCGACAATTATTTCCTCGTCGAGCCCGAGCCTGACCAATTCTATTATTTTAGCGTTGGTTAAAATTTCCGGTTTCGTCTGAGTCTTAATAGGCAAAGCCAGTAAAACGATGATTACTGAAATACATATTGAAACGGGTACTGTTATTTTCATATTTTTCATATTAAGAGTTGGACTATCTTTCTGGATTTTACCGCTTTGGAAATAAGAGGAAACGAGAATGAAAAAACGCATCACTTACAAAGCAAAAATATTTTAATTTTTCTTCGGTTGGTAAAGATTATGAAAGCGAGGTTGAGAGAAAAGCAGTTCTTTGGCCTACCTATATTCACCCTGAATCGTGAAAGGCGCCCAGAAATAGGGACTTTTCCATCGTGGATTTTTGATCATCTCAAGCTGTGCCGCCCGCAGTGCCGCCGGATATGACATTTTTTTATCCAGAAGATTTTTGTAAAAATACACCATCAATTGCGCGGTCGCCCGGTCTTCCACCGACCAGGAACTAGTCAATAAACGCGTTGCGCCCGCGTAAATAAAACTCTGTGTTAAACCGACCAAACCTTCTCCTTTGACTGGTTTGCCGAGTCCCGTCCGACAACCGCTGAGAACGACCAGTTCGGCATTCAAGTTGAGATCGAAGATATCTTTAAAAAGCAGAAGACCGTCAACCGGACGGCGATTTTTGTCAACCATCGAAAAAACTATGCCCGACAGTTCCGGATTCTCATCATCGATCAGCGCGTGAGTGGCAAAATGCAGAATTTTGTACTGCCCGAGATCGGACTTTCTAAGCGACGCGAGCGAAGCGTCGAAATCGAGTCCGATATTTTTTTGCGATTCGGGCAAAAATGTTGAAATTTCTTCCGCTTCCAGTCGGGTGTTGAAGAGCCTCGGCAAAGCGTTTTCTGAAAAATAATCGGCGAAACGAATTACGGAGTCAATTCTGTTTGCCTCCTTTCCGGCACTTTGCCCAGTGTCTTCAAATCTTTCATCAAACTTGCTGAATACGGGATCCGCCAGAACGAAAACTGTTTTGGTCGCGTCCTCTGTTTTCCTTTCGCCGGCGCGCCGGCGAAGCGCAGCAAGTATGGAAGCCGAAGGAACGGCGGCGATCTCATAATTTTCGACCAGATACTCGCCGGATACTGACGGGTCGGGAAGTGACGCGAACGGAATGGACTGCAAAATTCCGTTCGCAATAACCAACAGTTTCTTTTTAGATTTGAACAGATCGCTTTTTGAAAGTTCGCCGAAGAGTAATCCGGCAAGTTCGCCGGAAACCCGCCGGTAGTCTCTGTCCGCCTTTTCGATCTGCGGCTTATAACCGGGTGCCGCAATTTTGCCGAAAAGATTGTTACGGAGAGTTATAAGTTTGTAAGTCTGGTTGGCTTTTTCTTCAATGATGCTTTTCGGGGGAAGAGGCACTCCTTTAACCCTGTCTGACGTTACCGCCCATAAGTAAGCGCTCTCGTCTCCGTAGGTGTTTTTGTACAATCCGAACTCTAATAACAGCGTATCTTCATCAAGCAAATTTTGAATTTCTTTGGCTGTTAACAGGATGATGTTTTCATCCTCTGTTTTTCCGCTCAAGCGTTCGCTTAACTTAACCTCTACAAACCTTTTCTTTAGAATGATACTCCGCAGAGCGGCACCTGCTTTTTTGTTTTCGCCGCTGTTTTTCAGCGACCGCAACTTCCACTCTTTTAGAGCCGAAACATACTGCGAACGCACCAGCTTATACTCGTTTTTAAGTTCATCGGGAATGTTTCGCTGCCGCAGTGAAACAGACTCACGCACCATATCAAGTAATGCGCGCGCGCGCGCCTGTTCGCTTACCTCGAAAGATTTGGCGGCATAATCGCGATCCGGATAGAGTTTGTCGAGCTGCATCAAAAAATCGATATAAATTTCATAATACGATTGATTGACTTCCGAAAAAGATAATCGGAACACATTATCGGTTAATTTACCGCGCAGACTTTCGATCATCCGTACGGATTTTTCAAAGTGAGCGAGCGCGCCTTTCCAGTCTTTTTTGTCTCTGCCGATTATCCCGAGACCGCAGTGAACATTTGCCAGTCCCGAAACGGCATCGGCTTTTTGATAGTTGGCGAGAGCGGTATCAAAAACTTTTTTCGCTTCGTTATTTCGATTAAGTGAAAGCAGTATCCAGCCCTCTTCGGTGAGAATTTCAGTCTGCGTCAAAAGACTCGCCTGCACCGCCTTTTGTTTAGCCTGTTCGATAAAATCCAGCGCCGATGCGTAATTTCGTAACTTGGAATAAGTTTTGGCGAGAGCGGTCAGCGTC
>JBGTRS010000423.1:0-4259 GCA_041940665.1 Pyrinomonadaceae bacterium
TTTCCAATTCGCTGAATCATCAAGAGCCTGGATATGAGAAAGAACTGCCATATTATGAAGTTTGCGACCGAAAGGATCATCGTGTTCACAATATACCTGCGGCAATGCAGGATTGGCGAAAGAAACATCCAAGATTTCTTCTCGTAAATAATGTATTGCAGAAGATATATTGCTTTGATTTAGTGCAGAAATAACAAAAATATTTTCGGTTTCGCCAATAATGTCTGCCGGATATATCCAGAAAAACTCGTGTAAAAATCTTTTTTCAGCATCAAAAATAGTTTGAGCCGCCTGCTCAATTGCTTCATCACTTACATACGAAAGCGGCATTAAGGTTTTTGTATTAACACCTGAATCTCCGACGCGGCGTAGTTTCTGCAATTTATCAACTGTCCGTTTTGCTTCGCGTTCCGAAATACCGGGCAAAATTCCGAGGACGCGAAATGCGTTGTTGTCATAAAATTCGGGGCTTGCCAATTCCATCAACGGCTCATAGATTTCAATGTTTTGATTTTCAATGCCTTCACTGTCGGAATAATATTCACCATCGCTGAAATCATCGAATCTCGACAATTGCTGACTAAAACCGCACAAAAGAGGCTCATCAGCCTGATCGGATTCAGTAGGAAAGCTTTGATCTTCAAAATCATCTTCATTACTGTTGAACAAATCGGCTGAATCGTAATTTTCATCATCGTTAAACTCTTTTTCAGTTATTATCTCGATGATCAAATCGCCGCGAGAACGGGTAATAACGGAATAGTTTCCCAGTCCTTCATATACCAATCTTCTGATTAATTGATTTTCATCAAAAGGCTCAACTTTTAACTCGATAATTTCTGATACTTTCGTTACCCCGTAACCTTCACAGTTTTCACACTCAACCGCATCGCGCATGGTGTTGGATAAACGGATTAAACGTTTTCCCGCGCCGCGACAGACAGGACATGCTTTTTCGACTTCGTTGTTGAGACGCAGATCAGCCCCGTCCCGCGCTTCGGAGGGAGTCAGAGTAATTACTTTTGTTAGTATGGCATTCAAACAGTTTCTTCCTCGTTTTCCGGTATTCCGACTATTACTTCACCAAATTGGATCATTTCGCCTTTGTAATAGACAGCAGGTTTTATTGTTTCGATAATTTGATCGGACAAGATTCCGGCGGTAGGTTGATAAGCCAATACGCGAATTCCCAATACGCCGCTTTCAGGAATGATCTGCTGCTGGAAATCTTTAATCTCGATCCGCGAATTTGACAGATCGTCTATTGCAGATTGCAGATGGCGATAATGCCGGTGAAATTCTTCGAGCGGTTCTCCGTCTTCATCCGTCATTTTTTTTCTTATTCGCCACAAATTTACGGCAACGTCGGAGATTACTTTTTTCAGTTCCTTGATCGTCTGTTTATCGTCATTATCGGAAAACTGCTGTAATTCCGGATTGTCAGCCGGAGAAATATTTTGTTCCGCAGTTTCACTGATTGCGGGAGATGGTTTATCTTTTTTGTTTTTCGCTTTCCTTTTTGATTTTTGGGAAAAATTTTTAAACGCGTTTTTCAAACTTTTCTTCATATATTTACTGAATAGAAATAAACAGCAAAAAGCGGAAAGAACTTACATAATTTTACCGCTCTGCCATAATTTAAGTTGTGATTCGTAACGCTCACGCAGTTCGGGGGCTTGCTCTAAAGCCTGTGTTAAAAGATCACAGGCTTGCTGAAGGTCTCCCTCGCCGTGAGCTATTGTAAACGCTTGTTTTACTGTTTGAATTGCTTCGCTTCTGCTGGGATTATGCATTATGTCAAATTCTTCTGTCAACATTTTCTCCTTTTCCAATGAATCCGAAGAATTACCGCTCCAAGCACGCAGATCGGAAAGCAGTTCGCTTGCATTTTGATACCTGTCTGGTTTATTAACTGCCAGCACCTTTCCGACGATATTTTCCAGGTTCTCATCAACCGAAATATTATAATCACGTGCCGGTTTCAAATTAGTATCGAAAGTATTCAAATTCAGTTGTTCCTGAACGCTCAAATTATAAGGAAATTTGTTTGTGAGAAGCTGGTATAAAACCACTCCTAACGCCCACACATCGCCGGCGCAGGAATCAGCCGCCGAATCGGAGAAGGTTTCCGGCGACTTATAGATCAAAGTTCCGCGAACGCTGGCGGCTAATTGCAGCGGATGAACGTGCTTTGCCAAACCGAAATCGCTTAGACAAACTCTCATTCCCAGCGCGTCGTAGCCGACAAGTATATTGTGCGGTTTTATATCGCGGTGAATGATCGGCGGGTTATCCTGATGAGCGAGCGCCAATCCCTCGGCGACCTGGCTGACGATTTCGACGGCTTCTTTGACGGGCATCAAGTTTTTCTCGTGATTTCGCCAGTATTGAAAAAGATTGCCGCCGGCGATATATTCCATCGTGAAATAGCCGTGACTTCCGCTTTCGTTTTCATAAACGCCCGCGTCGAAGACTCTGATAATTCCGCGATGACCGAGTTTGGACAAAAGAACCGCTTCGTTTAGAGAATTTTTGATTTCATCAATCGAGCCGGAAATTTTGAAAATTTTGAGAGCCTGCCGTCCAAACAGACGATGTTTTACTCTATAGACTTCGGCAAAAGCACCTTCGCCCAAAAATGTTTCGACTTCATAGGTGTCTTTCAGATTTTGCGACTCTTTGAGCAATCTTTTATTTGAAAGATTTTCGGTCATTCTATAAAGAAAATTAAACCTCTTGCTTGTAAACCAATTTGTCTATCTTTTGCCCGTTTCAATCTCGAATAAATTATCTACCAATCGGCGTTCAGATATTTTTTCAACTGCCCGTCATTTAGAACATCCGCTCTGAGCATTCCTTTCTTTTGCAGAGGCGCGATGTTTTTGCCTACGCCGTCGTCTAAGACGGGCGAGTAATTTTCGGCGATCAGTTCGTCAACTTTGCGGGTGAATTCGTTGATTTCCTGTAACTGCAAAGTTATTTTTTCCTTTTCGGTTTGTGCCTGAGCGGTTTCGCTTTCGGCGATCTGTGAGAGGCGGTAGTTTAAGGCTTCGGTGCGGTCGCTGATGTATTTGCTTTTTAGACGGTAGAGCGAATCCCGCGTCCATTTGTAGATGATGATATAGACTTCAAAGCCCTGATGTTCGCCGCTCGACAGATGCCAGATGAACGGTGTTTTCGGGAGATACATAAACAGATTGAGATGATCGCTCAGATTCCTGAAGAAATGATCTTCCAGATATTCCTTGACACTGCGACCGAGCAGGGAATCGAGCTGGGCAAACTGGGCGGACGACAAACCGAGCGACAAACATTTTTCTTCCAGACGGTCGAGCAGAGCGGTTTCTCCGGGCAGACCGACGAGCGGAGCGATGCCGTCCGCGTCTTCCATCAAAACCGTCCGGCAGACATCGGCTAAAAACTCCAGAGCGATTTCCGCACCGCGACCCTTCGGCACGACATTGGCGTTTTTGAACCAATACCAGACATTGATCGGATTGACCTGATGACGAATGCAGAATTCTTCGAGATCGTTATTGCTTTTATACAAATTCGGAAATTCATCGGTGATCGCCCTGATTTCCTCATCTGTAAATTCGGCAACCGGCAATTCATCAATAAACTCCTCAACCAACTTCAACACATCTTCTTCAAATCCAAAATCCAAAATCCCCAATCCAAAATCCCTGGCGGCTTCCGCCAGAATTGGCAGTTCGCCGACGGGCTTTCCCATTTTCGCTTCGACCTGCTGACGATCTTCGGGGCTTAATTCATAAACTTCAAAAATGAGCTGATTGATAATCGCTTCATTGAGCAGGACAAAAGCAAGCTGTGAATTTTCATAATTCAAATATGCGAGAAGTTTTTCTTGAAGCGATGATTGCGAGAAAGCTAAAAGCGGATTTTTATCGAAATTTGGTTCAATTAAATAAAAACTGTCTGTAAGATTCTTTAAATATACGTTTTTTGATACAAGAGAATTGATACGTTCCCTGATTTCAGATTTAGAAATAACAAAAGGCACTCGCTTAATATCGCCAATCTGAGTTTCAACGGTTGAGTTCAAACATTCGATAATATAAGTCAAAAGTGTGCTGTTAAATAAACCCAATGTATATTCGTTTTCTGGAGAATTTGATTTATCACTAAATAAACATGAGCCTTTTACATCAAAAGCACAATTTGCGGGAAGATATCGGAATGAAGGTCCCTTCGTTGAGGTTGCCGAGTATGTCACACCTTCTTTTCCGTAATAATCT
>JBGTRS010000424.1:0-4254 GCA_041940665.1 Pyrinomonadaceae bacterium
CAACAAATAGTCAGATAAACGCGAGCGCCAAAGGTTGTTTGAGATGGAAGTGAAACGGCAGCAAACACTGGAATTCATGCAATAATTAGAGCGGGAGGATGATGTTGAGCTGGAAAAGAGTGCATTAGCAAATGAGGAAGAGTGCATATAAAGGGTGTAGTCCTGCTTTGAGCTATATAATGATTCGTTAGAAGATGAAAGCCCGATGCCACAGAGCTATATTTGGTCATAAGACTTCCTGGAGTGGTTTGCCCAAGGCATGCCCCTCAGGACCTCATTCTAGAAGAAGGTAAGGCATCTAAACATTATTAATCTGCGTCCAAAGTTTGGTTATTAAGGGAAAAAATTTCTTTAAAATACTGATTTTCATTTTTGATTCGATAAAAAATTCGAGAAAATTTTACATTATTATATATGCGTAAATATACACCATTTTTCTGCATTGTTTTTATAATGCTGTTTGGGGCTGTTGCGATCAACGCACAGAGTCGTCTCTCGTTGACCTGGGAAGTTTTAAAATATGATATAAATGCGACTCTGCCGCAGAACTTTTCATCCGACCGTGATCTGGATGTCAAGGCGAACCTGACTCTGAAAAACATCAGTAAAAGTTCAGCCAACAGCATAACGATGCGAATCAGCGAACAGGCGGAAATTTCTTCGGTTCAGATCAACGGCACGAGCGAAGAGTTCAGAAAAAGCGAAGAAAAAATTGGCGGCAATAAAAATCTGCAAAAGATCGCGACGCGGATTTCATCCGTTTCGCCCAATCAAACCGTTTCGGTTTCGGTCGAATATAAAATCAAAGTTACCTCAAACAATGGATTAAACGCTCTTTCGCCCGTAAATTCCCAGTTTTTGCCGCTTTCTCATTGGTATCCGACCCCGACAAGTTGGTATTTTCCGGGCGGTGCCGATCGGGCTCCGGTTACTCTAAAGATAAATGCTTCAAACGGTGAAACTGTTCTATCATCGGGAACACAGACGGCGAATGGTTTTGAGCAAAAATTATTCAGTCAACCTTTTTTTACGACCGGACGTTGGGATTCGGTCAATTCAAGCGGTGTCGAGATTTTTGTTCCGAAAGGGATGAAGGCAAATAATGCGGTTGTGATGGATTTGGCCTCGATCGCTTCCGAAGCAAAAACTTTCGCGGCGGGACTTCTTGGAAAAAGTTTTGAAACGCCGGTAAGAATCGTCGGGGTCAGCCGCGGTTCGGGATTTTCAGAAGGCGGCACGATCTTTGTTGATGAAAGCGTTTTTCAAAGGCAAAAGGTTGATTCGCAAACTGCCGTTAATATTATTGAAGGGATTGTGAAGATTTGGCTCGGAAATGTCTATAAAGTTCAGGATGACGGTTACGGAGTGATTCGGGAAGGTTTGTCGAGGCAAATTGCCAATGAATTTATCGAAAAAAGATTTGGAAAAGATGATGCCGAGTTGGAGCGTCTCCGGCAAAGAACGAATTATTCGGCAATTTCGCTCAATGATGTTCCGCTCAATATTGTTTCGCCCGTGGACGGTTACTACTATACGGTCACGGCCAACAAAGGTGCGATCATCTGGAATTTTCTTTCAAATAAATTCGGCGAAGATTTTTATAAATTGATCCAGGCACAGGCGGACGACGGTGAACTGAATTTAGGTGAACTGCGATCCGTTTTTTCAACCCAGAAAGACTATCTCGATTATATGATTGATCGCGTGACCGAGATGAATCTGATGATCGGTTTACCGCAGCAAAACGGTAATGAAATAAAGGTCGCTCTCAGAAATCTAAGTGATATTGATGTCAATGTTGATGTCGTCGCAACGACCGCTAATGGTCAGAAAATAGTCAGTCAAACACCTATACGGGCGAAAAGTTTCGGGGAAGCGGTATTCAATTCCTCAAACAAGATCATTCGGGTCGAGGTTGATGCCGATAAAATCTATCCGCAGACGGATTATTCCGATGACATTGCACCGCGTGAGATCGGCGAAAACGATGCACTTGTTTTCATAAAGAAAGAGTATGACCGGCAGCGATTTACCGAGGCCGAAAAAAATGCTTTGGAAGTATTAAAGATTTATTCTATCTTTGACGATGCGAGAATTTTGTTGGCCCGTTCACAATTGGCTCAAGGAAAAATTACCGAGGCTCAGAGAAATTTTGAAGAGGTTCTAAAATTAAGACTACCGACCGCTCAAAGTTTGGCTTGGGCTGACGTCGGACTTGGAGAGGTCGCTCTGAAAACAGGACAAAATCAAATTGCTTTAAAACATTTTGAGGATGCGATAAGAAACAATTCCGAACTTGGTGCAACTTTGGCGGCACGCCGTGGAAGAAACAAGATCGGGAAAACCGAAAATGTTGACACTGAGATAAAATCTTTTTTCAGTTCGTTCGATAAAGCGGTGAGTGCGAACAGCAAAAGTGACATTGATTCGATGATCGTTAATGGTGAGATATCCAGATTTGCCGCAAGTGTTGCCGGCCAGGCTCAGCAATGGAGTTCGGAAATTTTGCAGGTTGATAAAATTGATGACAATAATGCATTGGTTGAAGCCAATATGAACGTGAAATTACTGAATCGTGAAGTTGAAACCGGAATTGCTGTTTACCGTATTTCAAAAGTTGGTAACGTTTGGAAATTAAGCGGTGTTGAAATATTTGAAGTCGGATAAAATTAAATGAGTTTTGAAAACTTAAGTCCGGAAGTAATTGAACGGGCACGAAATATAAAATTATTGTTGATGGACTGCGATGGGGTTTTGACCGACGGAAAACTTTACTTTTCAAGTGACGGGGAAGAACTAAAAGCATTTCACGTACATGACGGACAGGGGATTACAAACTGGCATAAAGCCGGTTTCCACTCGGGAATCATAACGGGAAGAGAATCTCAAATTTTGAAGCGAAGGGTAGAGGAACTCGAGATTCATTATTTAATTCAGAATTCAAAAAGCAAAGTAAGAGATTTCGAAAAAATTTTGGCTGAAGAAAATTTAAGTGTCAATGAAGTTGCATTTATTGGAGATGATTTAGCTGATAAAGAATTATTGGATAAGGTCGGATTACCCATTGTTGTAGCAAATTGTGTTTCGGAATTGGATGCAATTGCTTTTTATAAAACAACCAAAGCCGGTGGAAATGGAGGGGTTCGGGAAGTGATAGATTTATTATTGAAAATAAAATCAAATAAATAATTTATAAAGTCAAAAGTTAACTTGACAAAGAATGGGGTAAAATGGAAAATCATTAATTGCTTCTTTTGAAAATTTATCTAAAAATAATCTTTGTAAGGTTGACAACCTTTTTGAAATTTATATAATCATAGTTTCGCCAAAAAACATTTCATTAATAAAATAATGTTTTACGGTTGACAAAAGAATTTATTTTTGTATAATTAAAAAGTTCGCCAAAATACAGGTAATGAGAAATACGGTTTTGGCGGGTTGACAAAACAAAAAGATTTTTATAGAATAAAAAATTCGCCTTTTAATAAATAGGCGGACATTTGAAAAGAAAGTATTTGGTATTTGAAAACTAGGTAATGCGTGTCCATGTGTTAATTCAAAACACAGTTCATAAACTAACGAACGAACTAAAAATCAGTTAGGAAAAACTTTTTAACGAGAGTTTGATCCTGGCTCAGAATCAACGCTGGCGGCGTGCCTCAGACATGCAAGTCGAACGATTAAAGCTCTCTTCGGAGAGTGTATAAAGTGGCGTACGGGTGAGTAACACGTAAGTAATCTACCTTTGGGTGGGGAATAACCTCGGGAAACCGAGGCTAATACCGCATAATGCAGCGGCTCGTAATCGAGACAGTTGTTAAAGGATTTATCCGCCTAAAGAGGAGCTTGCGGCAGATTAGCTAGTTGGTAGGGTAACGGCTTACCAAGGCAACGATCTGTAGCCGACCTGAGAGGGTGGTCGGTCACACTGACACTGAATAACGGGTCAGACTCCTACGGGAGGCAGCAGTCGGGAATTTTGGGCAATGGGCGAAAGCCTGACCCAGCAACGCCGCGTGAAGGATGAAGTATTTCGGTATGTAAACTTCGAAAGAATGGGAAGAATAAATGACGGTACCATTTATAAGCTCCGGCTAACTACGTGCCAGCAGCCGCGGTAATACGTAGGGAGCAAGCGTTGTTCGGATTTACTGGGCGTAAAGGGCGCGTAGGCGGCGCGGTAAGTCACTTGTGAAATCTCCAAGCTTAACTTGGAACGGCCAATTGATACTGCAGTGCTAGAGTGCAGAAAGG
>JBGTRS010000425.1:0-4233 GCA_041940665.1 Pyrinomonadaceae bacterium
TCGGAAACATTTCCGACCGACAAATTAAAATCTACCTGTGTATTTTCATTTCCCGAAATCGAAACTGTTTTTGATTCAACCGAAAAACCTTCCGCTTCCGTGACGATCCGGTAATTTCCTTTGACCAAATTCTCAAACCGGTATTCGCCTTGATCGTTTGTTTGCGTAACGGTTTCTATTCCGCTGACTGTGTTTCTGATCTTCACCGATGCATTCGGAACAATTCCTCCGTCCGCATCAGTAATTTTTCCGCTGACAACCGCATTTCCGCTTTGAGCAAATGCGATTGATGCAAAAAGCACCAAATAAATTAAAATAAAATTTAATTCCCTGAATTTATTAAACATTTTTTTATATCCCCTAAATATTACTTCAAAAGCACGCTATCCTTTAGACAAATTCGATAGCCCGCATAAATTAAAATGATCCCGACGAATTCGCCGATGTATAAAGCCTCGACCATACCCGCTTTGGCCATTCCGCCGCCGATGCCGGGCAAAATCGCCCCGATCGTGATTAGAATGTTCCCGATCGCCCGGTTTTTTCCGTTCTCGATTTTTGAATATCGAACCGCACTCCAGAATGCCGAACCGATCAGAAACACGGCCGCGTAAGTATTAATAAAGGGCGTTAAAAGTCTCACCCATTGCCAGCCGATCGAATTTCCGCTCGGTCTATGTGTCTGCAGAAATTCCGGAGCAGTCGGCGACAGAAAAACGCAAACGGCGGCAAAAATTATGAACGGAACCGTGATCGCCGTCAGCAGATTTGCGTGTTTCTTTTTTAAATGAAGATAAACCGACCCCTGAGCCAGCGGATAACCTCCGAGAATGGCTCCGGCGACATACCATGATTTATTCAAAAACGGCGTATTCCCGTATAAAGTAATGACCGATTCCAAGAACGTACCGAGTCCGTATGTAAATACTCCGATTGACCACCAAAGCAGATGCGAACCGCCTTTCATTCGATAACGTCCGGCTATATTGACAAGAAAATAAGCCGAAAAAACGGTCGTTAAGATCGGCAAATAATGAACCAAATGTAAATCTTCAAACAAATCCTGCATTTCCTTAAAACTTCTATAATTGTAAAAATCCGAACTGTTATTTATCCTAAAAAACCGATCAAATTTTTATCAAAAAACTCCAAAATTATTTCTGTAACCGCTTATTTATAAAACTTTCTAATAAACTTTATTTTTATAAGTTAAGATTCCGTTATAAATGAATCAATCCGATACGCGATTAGCATTGGTTATAACCCGTTTGAGCAAAACTTACTTTGAAAAATTTAAAACCCATCCGATCTGAAAAATCCTTGGATTGCCCGGTAAAATTCCTCGTGAACGGTCAACGACAAAAGTACGGTCGGCGATATTTTTCATCGTCGCAAAAAATTCCGAATTCCATTTTTCAACCTTATAATTGATGGTCGAATTAAAATAAATCTGGCTCGGAATATATCCGGCTTGACCATTCGGGATCGGATCGTTGCGATTGAGATCGTCCGAAAATTGTCCGCCGATGTAATTCGTTTCAAAAAATCCGTTGAAATTTTTATATGAATAACCGATGGATGAGGTGACGAGATGCTTCGGCGTATAGGGCAGACGGTTTCCCGTAACGAGAACATCCGTATAGCCGGAAACGGTCGAAAATCTCGTTCCGCGAAATTCGGCCGTTTCGAGCAACGTAAACGCCGTCTGAAAATAGATGTTGTAATTGGTTTTGAAAATTTCAAACGAATCCAGCCGTGTGTAAACTTCGATTCCCTGCTGAAGAGTTTTGCCGCCGTTGGTCAGAGTCGAACCGATGCCGCCGGCGACCGATTGCGAAACGATCTGATTTTCAAAATCGTTGCGGAAAAATGTGCTTTCGAGATTCAATCCGGCAAAAGGTCTGGTTCTAAAACCGACCTCGAAATTCCAGGAGCGTTCCGCATCCAATTCGACCGTTCCGCCGCTGTTGGAAATAATATCGGCAACTGCCGGAGGAGCAAAACCTCTGTGAACTCCGGCGAAAACAGTCGTATTTCCGAACAAAATATAGGAAACTCCGATGCCCGGAATAACTTCCGTCAGATCGGTCTTGCCCGTAATGCCTTGTCCGCCATTAGCCAGACGATTGGTGCGGCTGTAATTTATCTGTTCGATACGAACTCCGGGCGTAATGGAAAAGTTTTTCCAGACAAAGTTGTTCTGAATATAGCCGGAAAAAGCGTTGACTTTTCTTTCGTTGTCTTCGACCAGAACGCCGTCTCTTGAATCGGGCAGATCACCGTTTTCCTGCCGTCGGTTTTGGTCTTCATATTGATAGCGGAATCCGGTGTGTAAATTATTTTTAACCGAACCGAGATTAAATTGAACATTCAAACGCGGTTCGACTCCGATCACCCAATAATTTCTCGTCCGTCCCAAATTTCCGCAGGTCGTATTCAAATCCTGCATACCCGTGCAATCGGGATCAGATCCGAGCATATTCGGCCGTTCGTTTGAATTGGAAGATTGCCGCCACCAATGCCTCGAAAAATTATTGACATAAAAATTCGTCGTCAGATTCGCTTTGGAATTAAAAACCGCCGTGTGTGAAAGCGACGTGCCGAAGCGATTGGCGTAAAAGAAGTCGTTGCGAAACGGATTAAAACGCGGATCGGCGGCATATTCGGCTTCGGTCAAACCCGAGTAGGTCAGATTTGAATCCTCGCCGTACCAACTGAATTTGCCGGTCAAGACGTTTTTATCGTTTAAAGGCTGGATGACTTTCGTGCTGAAATCATTGATGCCGTGTTTAATATTCTCACGTGAGCCTTCGCCCTGTTTTCGCGTGAAATTAAAAAGTGTTCCGGTTTTGCCGAAGGTATTGCTGTAAAGAATATTGCCGCGGGCGAAACTGCGGTTGCCGCCTTCGAGTTTCAGAGAAACATTCTGGTCTTCGGTCGGATTCGGTGTCAGATAATTGATTACTCCGGCAACCGTAACGGGGCCGTATTCGATCTGCCCCGAACCCTTCAAAACTTCGATTGATTCAAATCGTTCGATCGGCGGATGATAGTAGGAAGCATTGTCGCCGTATGGTGCATAAGCCAGAGGCATTCCGTCTTCGAGAAGTAAAACTTTCGTGGAACGGGTCGGATTTGTTCCTCGAATCGAAATGTTCGGTCGCAACCCGAAACCTTCTTCGTTTCTGATACTGATTCCCGCAACTTTTCTCAAAGCCTCCGTAAAATTAAAAACGTGAGAATTCGCCAATTCCGTTTTACTGATCGTCTGAATCGAACCGGGAATTCTTGTCAAACTTTCCGGCGTGCCGGCAAGATAACTCGATGTTACCGAAACGATTTCCGCTACATTCTCTGGCTCTAAAGTTATTTCAACGCTTAAATTGTCGTTTATTTCAACCGTCCGGGAATTTTTCAAAAAACCCGGAGATGAAACCGTTAGATTATAAGTTCCCGAAGATAAACCCTGAAATCCGAATTCGCCGAATTGGTTTGTACTCGTAAAAATTTCTTTTTTCGTACTTTGTCTTTGTATTGAAACTTTGCTGCCGGCGATCAAATCTCCGTTGGAGTCTTTGACAATTCCCGAAAGATTCTGAGCATGGACAAAACCGATTGTTAAAATCGAAAAAATGCCTGCAACTATTATTTTTCTCATTTGGATTTCTCCCGCAGTTTTAAAATCATCTATTTTCTTCAATTTCTATTGCAGAACGAATGTGCTTTCCCGATTGCTGTAAAAACAATCCCAGGTCTCATTGACAAAATCGGAAAATTCTTCCGAATCGAAGGTTAAAACGATGTTTCCGGCTTTGATGTGGTAGAAATTACAACCATCACAAAACCAAACGCAGACATTCTCGCGTTTACACTCGACGCTTTTTTCGAACTTATTGACTGTCATAATTTTATTGATGATGAAATTGAAAATCGTTTTCAATAATGTTTTGATGGTAGGTCAATAAAAATTGAATGTCAACCTATGTTGAAAGATTTTTTGGAGGGCATCGGCCGAGAGTTAATTTTGCCCGATTTTCAAACATTATCACAAAGAACAAAGGCGGCCAGCAGAGGCAATGAAAGTTCGTGATGCCCCGTAATGGAAAATCCTTTTCCCGCTCCGCCGGCAACGGGTCGGCGGACAACGTTTGTATTCGGGCGGTAATGCTGGATGAAGTCGAAATTTGCCGTCGTAATGTCGTTGAGTTCGTTTCCCAAATTCCGATTTATGGT
>JBGTRS010000426.1:0-4229 GCA_041940665.1 Pyrinomonadaceae bacterium
CCGATCCGCTCCAGCGAGTTTTTGCGGACGTTTATTTCTTCGGCGATAAATTCATCCAAATCCAAATCCAGATCAGCCGAAGCGGTTTTGCCTTTTGCCTTCGGCGAATCCTTGCCGAAGACGACGACATCATATTTCGTGACCTTTTCGGTCAATTGAAAATATTTTTCTTCTGCCAGTTTTTCCTGCATTTCGGCACGATTGACGTCCTGCCACCAGGTCGTGCTCAAACCGTCGGCTAAAATTTTGCCGATGACGATCGTGTCCGTCGGTTGCCATTGTTTGGGCTGATACTGCAAGACCTGAAATTCGATCGGCAAAGTTTCTTTATCGAGAGTAGCGATATAAGCATTCACACCGCGGGCATAATTTTCGAGAGCATTTTTCAATTCGGGATTTAATGTTTTCAGACTCTCTTCGGCTATTTGTGAAAATCCATACCGACGCCAACGTTTATCCTCGTTCAAAACCTGTTTACCGAATAGTTCCGCAAGTTCGCCGCGGGCGACACGCCGATAGAGATCCATTTGCCAGAGCCGGTCGCGGGCTGTTTCAAAGCCCTGGGCAAAATACAGATCGGCTTCGTTTTTCGCTTCGATATAAGGAATCGAACGTGAATCTCGCCGGACGATAACATTTTCTTTCAAACCTTTGATCGAAAGAGATTTGTCGATCTTCGGAGCGGTTTGAGCATAACAGGCGGTTGTAATTATCAAAGAGGATAGAATCAACCAGATCAGATTATTTTTCTTTAACATATATTTTTTTTGACTTTTTTATTTATGAATTTAACACGATCAGACGGATTTCGGACATCTCTTCCATCGCGTATTTTAGGCCTTCGCGTCCGAATCCCGAATCTTTGATGCCGCCGTAAGGCATATTGTCAACGCGAAAGGTCGGCACATCGTTGATTAAAACTCCGCCGTATTCGAGATTTTCCGCCGCGTAATTTGAATTTTTCAGGCTTTGCGTAAAAACACCGGCTTGCAGACCGTATCTTGAATGATTCGCCATGGCGATTCCTTCCTCAAAATCCGCAAATTTTTCGATCACGGCAACTGGTGCAAAAATCTCGTCCGCCACGACCCGCATTTCGGGATTTACATTTGTCACCACGGTCGCCTCCAACACCGAACCGTTTCTTTCATTACCGCAAAGCAGTTCCGCCCCGTTTTGTAACGCTTCATCCACCCAGCTTTTCGCCTTTTCCGCCGCATCTTCATCTATCATCGCGGAAAGCTGAGTTGATTCGTTCAACGGGTCGCCTTTTTTCAGATTTTTGGCTTTCTCGACGAATTTTTCGGTAAATTCGTCGGCGATCTTTTCGTGCAGAAGAACTCTTTGAACGGCGATGCAAACTTGTCCGGCATAGACGAATGCTCCCATCGTCGTTCTTTCCAGAGATTTTTCGAGATCGGCCGATTCGTCAATAATAACGGGAGCATTTCCGCCGAGTTCAAGAGCGATCTTCTTTTTCCCGCATTTTTCCTTGAGCATCCAGCCGACTTTGTCGCTTCCGGTAAATGAGATCATTTTTATTCGTTCATCATTTAAAACCGTGTCCATATAATCCGTATTCATCGGGACGATTTGCAAAGCTCTTTTAGGTAAACCGCTTTCAAGGAAAACTTCGCCCAAAAGCAGAGCGGTCAGAGGTGTTTTCTGACTCGGCTTGATGATGATCGAATTGCCGGAAGCAAGGGCCGGTGCGACCTTATGACCGACCAGATTCAAGGGAAAATTAAACGGCGTGATGCCGTATATGACACCGACGGGAATCCGCATCGTCCAGCCCGTTTTGCCTTTGCCGCTTGCCTGCGTGTCCATCGGAACGACTTCGCCCGTGAATCTTTCGGCTTCGGAAGCCGCCCAGGCGAAGGTCGCAATGCCGCGTTCGACTTCTCCGCGGGCGACATTTATCGGTTTGGCGGCCTCTTTCGCGATCGATTCGGCAAATTCGTTTTTGCGTTTTTCAATGCCTTCGGAAATTTTCCTCAAACCTTTGGCAATCCGAAAACGCGGCAACTTTTTCATATCCTTTGCCGCTTCCTCCGCAGACGAAATCGCTTCTTCGCATTCATCCCGGTTGACCGAAGAAACTTCCGCCAAACTTTCGCCCGAATACGGGTTCTTCACCGCGAAACTTTCGCTTCCGTCACGCCACTCGCCGCCGATCAGACATTTTTTCTTTTCCATAAATTTCCCCTTGTTCAAATATATTTTATTGCAATTCTTATATTTTATAAGTTAAACTTTCGGCAGTTTTGAATCAAATCGAATAAAAAAGGAGAGAAAATTTTTTATGAAATTTTTGAAGATCGCAGTTGTTCTTACCGTTTCGGCAATTTTTATTTTTGCCTGCACAAACAATCAGACTACTGAAAATACAGCCGAATCCAACACCAATCAAACTTCAAATGCGACACCGGAAGCGACCGCGACGGCGGACGAACTCGCCGCCGGCAGAAAACATTACAAAGAACAATGTGCCAGATGCCACAAGGAAGACGGCACGGGCGGCAAGGTCGAGATCGAAGGCAAAACCTTGAATGTCGAAGATCTAACGACCGAAAAAATGAAAAAAGAACCCGATGAAGAATACATCGAATATATGGTCAAAGGAATTCCCGACGAAGGAATGCCTTCTTTTAAAGACGTCCTGAGCGACGAAGATATGAAAGAAGTCGTCAAATTCATTCGTCAGGAAATTCAGAAATAAGATTGTAAAAGTCATATATTTTCATAAAATTATTTGATGTGCTTGGCGGTTCAGGAGTAAAGAGAACATGAGTATTTTTGAAGATAAAACGATCAAGCCGAACCGTTCGGCAATTTGGATTTTTGCTCCGCTTGCGGCGATCGCTGTCGGCATCATTTTGCTATACAATTTCGCTTCAGGCAGAGATTTTTCCTGGACTTTAGCGTTCATTGTTTTTTCAATTTTTGTCGGATTGATGATTATCTGGAAGGTCATAAATTATCTTAAATCAAATAACTCGGAAGTCCGCGAATATGAGAAACAAATGAGAAAAATTGGAAGAAGATAGCAAATTTAGTTAGTAAATTTGCAAATCTTCCGCCGGATAACTAAAATCATAAATTGGTTCGCACCCTTAGCTCAGTTGAATAGAGCGTCTGACTTCGGATCAGAAGGTCGCAGGTTTGAGTCCTGCAGGGTGTACCATTTTTTTATCCAATAAAATCAACAGTTTATAAAAAGACAGGTATTTTCAGCCTGTCTTTTTCTATTATTAATGATTTAGCTTGTTTCATTCTTATAAAATAACAATGAATTTATTGCCTTAGGGATCACTTAGAGCGGTGAAATTAAGGTTTTGAATTTCTTCCGTGATATTTATAACCTGCTGATTGAATCGGTATTGTTTGTGATTGACCGAAAAAATATAAGTTTGACCGACTTCGATTTCGTCAAATTTGAAATATCCGAACGGATTGGTGATGGCAAAGCGGGTCTCGCCATTTGGCATCGTAACAATTACGATTGCCCGGCTGATTCCCCGACCGTTTGCCGTCAGAATTTTTCCCGCAACCGAAACAGCCGCGGCGGTTGGCGACATGATGTTTAATGGAAACTGCCGGGTTGTCGCACATGCGTTACGGTCATAAATAACAAAAGCGATCGGAAAAGTTCCGGCTTCGATCGGTATGCCGCTGATGGTAATCGAATTGACATCGGCGGTGGCGGTCAATCCGGCCGGCAAAGCCAAACCGTTGTTGCTGTTCGAGCCGGAAGCGGCAGCCGTAAAGGGCGGTGTGCCGCCGGTAATGGTGAAGGTTTGCGAATAGGGAATATTAATCGTCGCACTGGCAAAACTTGTCGGATTGACCAAAATAGGTTGCGGTTGTGTCATAAAGACCGGATCACCGACATATATAGTATCGGTGTTGATGTCCCGCACCCAGGGCGTATAAGTTCGAGCATTTAATCCGGTAAAGCTGTTTGAAGTTTGCGGATTCGCACCGTTGAAAACCGAATATTCAGCCGGTCCGGTCAAACCGGTCGCGTAAATCGTAATTTCTCCCGTCTGTTCACCGTTACAATTCGGACGTACGACCGAAGTAGTCAAACTCAAACTCGGCGGCGGATTCGGGATGACGCTTTGGCGCGCCGCGGAGGGCGAGATGGCGATGGGCGGCAGCTGACCGAAGTCGCCTGCAAGGATTACTGCGATACCACCAAAGTAATCGCTCGCATTCTCAGAATC
>JBGTRS010000427.1:0-4228 GCA_041940665.1 Pyrinomonadaceae bacterium
AACAGATCTGTCTTGAAAAGAACATTTCCTATAATGAAATAAGACGCGGAAACAGCAGTGACCATATCGTTTTTCTGATCGATGATTTATTTGTCCTGAAAATATTCCGTCCGTTTCGCCGATGTTTTGAACGCGAGCAAAAGGCCCTTGAATTTATCGAAGGCAAGACAAGTTTGAAAACCCCGAAAATTCTTCAGACCGGCGAGATCGAAAATTTTAAATATTTCCTGACCGACCAAATACGAGGCGAATCGGTCACGCGGGACGAGTGGCTGACTTTAGATGAAACGGAGCAGATCGAATTTATTACAAAAATAGCCAACGGCTTGAAAGAAATTCACGGATTAAATGCCGACTCATTCACAGACGATTGGGCGGAATTCGTCAAAGACCGGGCCGCAAACTTTATCGAAAGACAGATCGCTCACGGCGTAAATCAGCAAATCATCAAAGCCTTGCCGGAGTTTATCAAAAAAAATCTCAAACTCGTTCCGCTCGAGCCGACAAATTTTATGCACAGCGATGTTCATTTCGGCAATCTGCGTGTGATAAAAACAAACGGCCAATGGGAGATTTCGGGACTTTTCGATTTCGCCGATTCGCGTCGCGGCTTTTTTGAATACGAATTCTTAGCCGTCGGTCTGCTGATGATGCAGGGACAGAAAAACGTCCAGCGGGAATTCTTTAAAGCTTACGGTTATGCGGAAAACGATCTGGACGAAACGATGCGGCGGCGTCTGATGATACTGACGATGCTTTACGAAACAAGCGATCTCAGAAGATATGCCGTACGCCTCAGACCCGAAGCCGTTGAATATTCTCTGGAAAAATTGGAAAAGGAAATCTGGAGTTTTTGTTAAAACGGAAAAATGTTTTAAACGAAACTGAATACACTTAAAGATGTAAATGCAAAAAAGCGTAGATGAATAAAAGAATCATACGCTTTTCGCTTATAACCGGAATCAATTTATAAATTATTTATTTTATTTATCTAATCCCATGTCTTTAAGACTTCCCTCGACGATATCCAAATACAAAACATCTAATTTGCCGTCTAAATCCGGCTGATTTGCCAAAAAGCGTCCCAATATAAACTTAAATGAATATTGCCCGACCCAAACTGTAGAATTTTTATTTGTAGTCATATAAATTGAAATTAATGCGTCCATTTTTGTTTTTTCCAGACAAGCCTTTATCAGCTTTTGAGTAACATTATCCGGCTTTTTGATAACTACCATTTTTTTCATATTAAAGCCTCTGTAAAGTAGTTGGGCGACCGGAATCGGGCTTACATCATCCAGATTCTCTCCCCAAAACTCTTCCGGCGGAATCATATTAGCGTGGCCCGGATAAAAAGCGTCTATATTAAAATTCGGAATTCTTCCCGATTCATCTTCTCCCGATACTGCCATATTTACCGTTATTTCCATTTTTTCCTCCTCATACTCAAATTTATTTCTCCAAAAAATTTTCTCTCTCACCTAATAAGACGTAAAGAAAATAGAAAAAAGGACAAAGTATATTAAATCAATGAAGATAAAATCCGGGTAAATACATATTTGGTTTTGTCTATGAGTAGGATTTACAATGAGTTGAACAGTATGAAAAATAAAAAAGTAATCATCATCGGTGCAGGTCTGGCGGGTTCTTTGCTTTCGACGTATTTAGCCAAACGCGGGATCGAAACGGATGTGTATGAATCACGCGGCGATATGCGTGAAGAAAAAATGTCCGCCGGGCGTTCGATCAATCTGGCTTTATCTGACCGCGGAATTAAAGCATTAAACGAAGTCGGGATGGATGAATATATGCTCGCAGAAGCCGTGCCGATGTATGGACGGCTGATTCACGCCGTTGACGGTTCGACGAAATTGTTGCCGTATTCGGGACGCGAGGGCGAATATATCAACTCGGTTTCACGCGGCGGTCTGAACATCGCTTTGATAAATGAAGCCGATAAATATGCGGAGTCGAAATTTTTCTTTCACCGGAGATGCGTTGATTTTGATTGCGAGACGGGCGAAGCGTTGATCGAAAACACCGAAACGGGCGAAAAGTTTTCGGTCAAAGGCGAAACCGTTATCGCCACGGACGGTGCGGGTTCAGCCGTCCGGCGGGCGATGATGAACAATCGCAGTTGCCTCGAAAGATTCAATTATTCGCAGGATTTTCTCGAACACGGCTACAAAGAGCTTTCGATTCCGCCGAGATCGGAATTGGAACGCGGGCATCCTGCCCTTGAATCGGGCGAAGGCGAATTCCTGATGGAAAAGAACGCTCTCCATATCTGGGCGAGACATCAATTTATGATGATCGCTCTGCCGAATTTTGACGGCAGTTTTACCTGCACGCTTTTTCTGGCTTTTGAAGGAGAAGACAGTTTTAGAGCTATCGAAACAGGAAACTATACTCGTCCCGTAATCCGAACAGATATGCGGAAGTTGCAAACTCCAAATTATCCAAACAAATCTTCAGCCAAATCTTTAATTGCCTTTTTTCAAGATAATTTTCCTGATGCCCTACCTTTAATGCCGGATTTACTTGATGAATTTTTCACAAACCCGACCGGTAATCTTGGAACGGTCAAATGTTTCCCCTGGAACGTCGGTGGAAAATCCTTACTTTTGGGCGATTCGGCACACGCCCTCGTTCCCTTTTACGGACAGGGAATGAACGCCGCGTTTGAAGATTGCCGCGTTCTTAATGAATTAATCGAAAAACACGGCACGGATTGGGAAACGGTTTTTACGGAATACGGCAATCAGCGGAAGATCAACACCGACGCGATCGCCGATCTCGCCGTCGAAAATTTCTACGAAATGCGGGATGCGGTCGCCGATCCCGTCTTCCAAAAAAAACGCGAACTCGAAACCCGTCTCGAACAAACCTTTCCCGATTATTTTTCCAAATACTCGCTCGTCACTTTCCGCGAAGACATTCCATATTCGGAAGCAAAAAAACGCGGCAATGCACAGGATAAATTGCTGATGGAAATTTGCGAAAATGTGGAAGATGTAAGCAAACTTGATTTGAATGAAGTGTTTGAAAAAATTGGAGATTAAAATATGTATAAAATGATTTTCCTGGTTTTTGTTGTTTTATTTGGGAGTGGCTTACAAATTAACGCACAAGAAAATTGTAATGTGAATAATCCTCTTACAGTAAATGAATTTCGCGGAAGAATTTTTTATGAGAATAATTTAAGTCTGTTTTCGCTTAAATTAGCTGGAATCAGCATATCCGAAAGCAAAACTGTTACACCTGAAATTGAAATAATGCCCGATGATAATGGAAAATTTGAGTTCAAAAATTTAAAGCCCGGCAAATACTATTTTTCTATCGAATCTTTGGTCGGAAATGTTGATGATATCGAGTTTGAGATTATTCCAAAAAATGACAAGAAAATTGATGATAATCAAATCGAAATTGTTTTAACCGGCAATGATTCACCTTGCCGAATAAGAACGCTAAAAGATTTCAAACAAATTTCGTTAGCAGGCTCTCCTGCTGTTCAAGAATGGAATGATATTTCTGAAATAACCCTTGAACGAAAAGGTTGTTTTGGCAGTTGCCCGAGAGATAAGATAACTTTTTACAAAGACGGCACAGTAATTTATGAAGGCAAAATGTTCGTTAACAATGTTGGTATGTTCCAAGGTGAATTCTGGGGCTTCGAAAAACTGGCAGAGTTAGTTTACAAACAAGGTTTTTTCAATATGGATGAACGATATTCAATACCAATTACCGATTTAAATACAGATATTATTTCCGTTAAAAGAAATAAAGAAAATAAATCCGTTGAAATATATGGTAATTCTGCTCCTGTTGAATTATGGGCGATAAAATTAGCTATTGAAGGTCTATCAAGTAGTATCAAAATGACTTCGTATCAAGCCCAAACCGCTCTTAAAAAAACTTTCAAAAATGATTTTCTGATCGGTGCGTCTTTGAACACTTCGCAATTCTATGAAAAAGATAAACGGGCGTTGCCGATCATCAGGACGCATTTTAATACGATCTCGCCGGAAAATGTCCTGAAATGGGAATCGGTTCATCCGCGTTTGAACAGATATAATTTCAAAGATGCCGACCGGTTTGTGGAATTCGGCAAAAAGAACGGAATGTTCATCATCGGGCATACGCTCGTCTGGCATAATCAAACGCCGAAGGAAGTTTTTGAAGATAAAAAAGGAAATCCAGTTTCGCGTGAGGTTCTGCTCGAAAGAAT
>JBGTRS010000428.1:0-227 GCA_041940665.1 Pyrinomonadaceae bacterium
TTGATCGTATCGTTCAAAGTCTCCTGCGGGTCGCGTGGATTAAAACCCAATTCTTCCATCGCTTTTGATGAATCGAAATACCAGAAAAGTTCGGCCTGCTCGACCTCTTTGGCTTCAAAGGGTGGCCGTCTGTCCCAGTTTTTGAAGAACGAATCGATCACGTTTGCCGCCGGAACGCTAAGAACTTTCGGAACGCGAAGCATCGGAGCGGCGACGCCACTCAGCCT
>JBGTRS010000428.1:237-4221 GCA_041940665.1 Pyrinomonadaceae bacterium
TCGAGCCTTCCGAAAAATTCCGCAAACGTCATATTTCCGCACCGAGCAAGTATTTTTCCCGGTGTCTTCCCCGCTCCAAGGCATTGATAAAGGCTTCGGCCGTATCTTCCGCATCGACAAAATTCAGTCCGCCCGATGGTGTAAATGGAATTTTCCGGGCGAGAAAATCCAGCACGGGTTTCGTCGAACTCAGACGCTCGTCGCCCGTTCCCAAAAGCAAAGACGGATTTAAGATAACGAGTTTCAATCCTTTCCCGTCGAAATTCTCCAGAGCGGTTTTTTCCTGATAAAACTTCGAAGCGTAATAGGCGAACCGCGAAATAAGATCGAGCGGCGGCGGATAGGTTTCGTCAAAGATCTCTTCAGCTTCCGAAACCGCGATCGTTCCGCTCGATGACGCGAGAATAAAGGTCTTCACACCCGCTTCCCGGGCGGCTTCGCACAAAATTCTCGTTCCCTGCACGTGAATTTTGTTCATCTCGACCGCATCATCGTTATCACGCGAAACCTTTCCGGCCAGATGAAAAATTGCCGAAACACCTTTGACCGCTTCCGCTACATCCTTTTCATCCGTCACCGAACCGACCGCCGCTTCGACGCCTTCATCCTGCATCCAAACGGGAACGCTCGAGGCCATCACCCGCAGGTTTTTCTCGCCCGCGTCAAGAAACTTCCGGACGATATGCGTTCCGAGAAATCCCGTCCCGCCCGTGATCAGGATTTTTCCTTTTGTTTTTGCCAATGCTTTTGATTTTTTTGCCATTTTGAAATTATGGAAGGATTAACATAGATTTTTCTTCATCCAATCCAAATGTATGAATTGAAACGGAATGTTTTCGCAAAAGATTTTCTATGGTTGCAACTGAACAATTACCTACTCGCAACCAGACAAATTTTGGCGGATGCCCAAGAAGCAAACTTCTCTGCTGAAAATCTGTATCTTTAGAAACTATTGTAAAATCATTCGCTTTCGCATAATTCCAGATCTCAACATCTTGAGCTTCCTTGAATCCAAATTCCCGAACGTGTTTACTTTCGGGAAAAATGTCTTCAAGAATTGTAGGCAAACGCCACGAAAGATTTTGATCAAACAGCAACTTCATAATTGTCTATAGTTGCAAGATGACGTTCTCGGTCTGCGGCATAAGCCAAACAAGCTCGTATATCCTCTCTCGTTAAATCGGGAAATTCCGCCAAAATCTCATCTTCCGACATTCCGCTTGCCAAATACTCAAGCACGTCCGTAACCGTCATTCGCAAACCGCGTATGCATGGCTGTCCGCTCCGCTTGCCGGGTTCGATTGTAATAATTTCTCTGTAGTCCATAATTCTTATTTTACTCACTTTCATCCGAAACGTCATCAAAACTTATGTTTGATTCCTATTCCAATCCATATTTTTTTCCAACGGCTTGAGAATTTTATGAAATCCTTCGCTGATGACATTATCAAATTTTATTTCTGTGGCGGTTTTCATAATTACTCATCAATCACAGGTTCTTTCTTGCGTGTTTTTCTTCGTTCAGCCTTCCATTTTTTGCGAATTGCCTGAACATCGAAATTATCTCTTTTTCCATCACGCAGGTTCTCGACTTCGTGTTGAACTCGTGCGGCAATTAAACGATAAGCTTCGGTGTTCGGAATGCCTTCGGTCATCTCTGCCAGTTCCTCATATTCTAAAAATCTTCCAACCTTCGCACCGATCTTTGAGCCGACTTTTTCGTATTTGGGAACGGTCGTGCCTTTCGGGAAGGCTTCATAAGTTCCCCAGAGATAGATCGGCAGGATTCCGACCTTCTCGTTTAAGGCGAGATAGCCGATGACGGGTTTGAATTCCTCCATTTCGCCCGTAAGGCTTCGCGTGCCTTCGGGAAAGATCAGGCAGTTATAGCCTTCTTTCAGGATCTGCGTAACGTGGCGGAGCGATGTGCGGAGACTTCCCGAACGCTCGATCGGCACGAGCGTCGTGAAATTATTCATATAGGCGCGTTTGTATTTGGTGTCGAACCAGTAGTCAGCCGCCGCGACGGCGACGGTTTGTTCCGCTACATCTTCGCCGAGGGCGAATTTGACCAGGCCCATATCGAGATGCGAAGCGTGGTTCGATGTAACGATAAAATTCGTGTGCATCGGGACATTTGAACGCCCTTCGATATTGGTTTCCAGCACATTTTCGTAGAGCGTTTTCTGGGCGAAACTGACCAGTTGATTTCCCAAAGTTTTCAAAAGGGACGGAACATAAATTTCCTCATCATTCTTTTCATTCGCTTTCGGCTCGTCGGCGATCTTCTTGGATTTATCCACGCGTTGAACGAGAGCGAGAATTTCGCGGACGGTTTGGACTTCGTTGAGTTCGTCGGGTGACAACACACGGCCGCCGCCGTCTTCGATGGCCGCCTGAAGTTCGACGAACATCAGGGAATCAAAGCCGAGATCGGTTAAACGGGAACTCGAGCCGACATCCGCCAGCGGATTGTTGGAAACGCTCGCGACGATCTTGCGAATCCACAAAACATTGTCGTCGCCCTTTGATTCGATAACTTTGGTGGTTTTATTTTTCTGCCGTTTTTCCAGAGTTTCGAGCATTTCGACGACTTCGGGGCGTTTGACTTTGCGGGTTGCCGTTCGCGGCAGTTCAAACGGTGTCAGATGCAAGATTTGAACACGTTTGTGAAACGGCAAGGTTGCCGAAACTTCGCGGAAATGTTTTTCGACGTCTTTGTTGATCTCCGCCCGGGTTTTGGAAATGTCCTTTTCATAATCCGGCACGACGAGGGACGCGATCTTTTCGCCGCCGTTTTCATCCGGCAGACCGACAACCGATAGTTCCTTGATAAAATCGGCTTTGCCGTAGAGGTCTTCGATCTCGTCCGGGTATATGTTCTTGCCGTTCGAATCAATGATGACGTCCTTTGAACGCCCGACGATGTATAGATTTCCGTCTTCGTCCAATTTGCCGAGATCGCCCGTCCGAAGCCAGCGGTCATCGGTGATCGCTTCATCGGTCGCCTGCTCGTTCTTGTAATAGCCGAGCATGACGTTCTGCCCGCGGGCAAGGACTTCGCCGACGCCGTTGGCATCGGGCGATTCAATCATCACCTCGACACCCGGCAGAGGTTTGCCGACGCTTCCCTTGACCAGTTCGTTTTGCGGACGCGTCACGGTCAGAACGGGCGAAGATTCGGTCAGACCGTAGCCTTCCAAAATGTTGAACCCGAGTCCGTGCAAATCCTTTTGAACTTTTTCCGAAAGTGCCGAACCGCCTGAAATCAAATATCTCATTCGCCCGCCCATGCCTTCGTGGATCGGGAAAAAGACGACCGGCCCGAGGTTAAACGGCGTGTTGTCGCGAAGCCAGGCGTTAAAATCAATGATGTTGTCGGCAATGTCGGCAAGCCAATCGCCGCGTTCGCGAAGTCTTGTTTTTATTCGGCGGTGAAGCATTTCCCAGAGTGCCGGAACGCCGACCATTCCCGTTACGTGGCCGTTTTCGATCGCCCGGGCGAGTTCGTCCGCCGTTAATTCTTCGAGGTAGCGAATCTGCGTCCCGTTTGTAAACGGCGTTAAAAATCCGGCGGAAAACTCGAACGTATGATGCATCGGCAATACAGACAAAACGCCGTCTTCGACCGACATTTCCAGAACTGAAGAAAGCATCGAAACCATCGCCGTAAAATTTTTATGTGAAAGCATGACGGCTTTCGGCACGCCGGTCGTTCCCGAAGTAAAGATCAAAGACGCGGGCGAAGTGGCGATGATCCGGTCAGGCAAAAGTGCAAGGCGTTCTGCTTCTTCGGTTTCCGACGGCATCTCGAAAACTTCATCAAAGGTATAAATTTGAACTTTTAATTTTTCCTTTTTAAATCTCTCTTCGAGTTCGGGATTTTCATCAAGTAGTTTCGGGCTGATGACGATGGCAGAAGCTTCTCCGGCCGTCGCGAAATTGATGATCTCGTCCACTGAACTCGCCGGATCGATCGGAATG
>JBGTRS010000429.1:0-4001 GCA_041940665.1 Pyrinomonadaceae bacterium
AAAGCGAGTAGCCGTTCGTTCCGCGGGCGAAGAATTTAACGCGGCTGTCGAATTGCCCGCGATTTTCTTCAAAATAAACGCCATCGTTCCCCAATGAATTTGCTGACTTATAAAGTTTATGGTCCTTTTTGAATTGGGATTCATCAATTCTTTTTTCCGCTTGAATTTCTTTTTCTAAAAACAGCCCGAAAAAAATTAATGCGAATAACAGTAAAAACGACAGCATTTGATTTGTTAAATTTTTTTTGTTTTTCATTGGTTCAGTTCCTCAAATCTTTTTTGGCGATCATAAAATTTCAATCAGCAAAAACTTGCCCTGACCTGTTTTGCATAGAAAAACATTTTCCTGATCGTTAAACTTTTGGGCATAAATCGGTTCATCCATCGGTAAATTCAGAATGTTTTGACCGCACTCGGCACATAAAACGACGGTCTGATCTTTTTTGAAATGGATGATGGTTGTTTCAAAAGTTTGCGTCATTGATTTTGTGCGTTTTGTGATTTTCATTTGTTGAATAAAAAATTTTCTTTTTCAATCCGAAATCTGTTAAAATTTTGGAAATTCTTGTGCCGGAAACAATTACCCTCGAATTTTTCAATGACCGAAGTTTTGCAAAATGTCTGATGAAAAGTCTTAAAAATTTTGATAAAAAGTTCTTAAAACTTCTAAAAAATCGGAATGAATGAGGAAAAGCAAACAAATATCTCCTTTGAAGAGTTTGAGTTAGATACCTCCCGCCGAAAACTGTTGCGGAATGGCAAAACCGTTTCGCTTTATGCTAAAACATACGATCTGCTAACGTTTTTAATCGAAAATGAGGGACGGGTTCTTGCCAAAGATGAGATTTTAGATTCGGTTTGGGCAGGTCAGATAGTTGAAGAATCGAACCTCGCCGTTCAGATTTCCGCTTTAAGAAAAGCCCTCGCAGACGATAAAGAAACCCCCAGATTTCTTGTCACAATTCCGGGCAAAGGTTATAAATTCGTGGCTGACTTTGATAATGAAACGGAAATTATTATCGAAAAACAAACTCTCACTCGGACTACCTATGAAGAAGAATTAGAATTTTCAGGTGAAAAAAATTCAGAAATAAAAATACCGAACGGGATGCAGAAGATTTTTCAAACCTTTCTGAATTATAAAACTTTTGTCTTCACAACGGTTCTCATTTCTCTGCTCTTATTTACGGGTTTTGCCGGATATTGGATTTATAAAAAACGCTCAAACTCGGCGATTGTTCCAACGTTTGACGAACAATTAAGTATCGTTCAAATCACCGATGGCAAAATTGCCAGTTGTCCAACCATTTCACCGGACGGGAAGTTCATTGCCTATGCAGAAAATTATCGTACCGGAACGGGAACATTGTATTTGCATCAGACCGATACGAACACAACCATCCAACTTCTAAAGCCGGATAATAGAACTTTCGGATGTATCAATTTTTCACCCGATGGTTCACATATTTATTATGTCGAAATCACCAAACAAAACCCTCAGGGAATTCTTTTTACAATTCCGGTTATCGGCGGAACACCAAAACGGATCGTCAGCGGTTTGAATCCTTGTTTTGCCGTTTCTCCCGATAATAAAAAGGTGATTTTCCCGCGATTTGATAAAATCAAAAATAGCAACAAATGGTTTATTGCGGATATTCAAAGCGGCACCGAACAGCCATTTGAAATAACAAATTCGGAGAAATACAAATTCGGCATCTGGGCGGCCTGGTCGCCGGACGGGAAAACGATTGCTTTTGCTTCGAATAAGCAAAATGACGAAAAAAATGATTTGTTCACGATCATCGGTGTCGATTACCAAACGAAAGCGATCAAACCGCTGACCGAAGAAAAATTTTCAGGTCTCGGAAAAATAACTTGGACGAGCGACGGCCTGAACCTTGTTTTTGTCGGAAGCAAGCCGCGTGAGGCAAATGAAATTTATATGATGGATTCCGCATCGGGTGTTGTGCGGCGAATCACCAATGATTTACAGGAATATGGAAATTATGGACTCGGAATTTCAAGCGATTCCGAAAGGATCGTGGTCAATGCATTTAACGTCAAATCGGAAATCTGGAGTGTCAATGCCGAAGGTAAGTCAGACAAAGCAGTCCGGCTGACAAATGGAAAAAACGACGGCTATTATGGAGTTACTCATCTGAAAGACGGACGGATCGCTTATATTGCCAAAACCTCGAAAGGTTTTGAAATTGAAAGTATCAATGAAGACGGAAATGAAAACAGATTTCTGACCAATGATAAGTATTTTCACAAGGATATTGCCGCTTCACCGGACGGTCGGTATTTGGTTTTTGTTTCCAATCAAACCGGAAAAAATCAAATATTTCGGATGAATGCGGCTGATGGTTCGGAGATCACACAATTGACCTTTGACGATTTTTCAAAGGGAAAACCCGATATTTCTCCCGACGGTCAATGGGTTATTTATAATTCCAACGACGGCCAGAAAAGCACGCTTTGGAAAGTTCCGCTGGTCGGTGGTGAAAATGTCAGACTGACGGATTACGAAGCAAATTCGCCGGTTTATTCGCCCGACGGCAAGAAAATAGCCTGCATATTGCCGAGCCGTCACATCGAGAAACCCGGAAATCTGGCAATAATTCCGATTGACGGCGGAGAACCTCTGAAAACTTTTCCGGTAAAAAAATTCAGCTGGAGTTCCGAAACGATTCGCTGGAAGCCGGACGGCACGGCGATCATATTCCACAATGAAAAAACAAATCTTTGGGAACAGCCGATCGCAGGCGGCGAACCAAAACAACTAACCGATTTTTCAAGCGGGTATATCCGCAATTTTAACTATTCAAACGACGGCAATAAAATATTTATCTCCCGCGGTGAAACTTTTGTGGATGTCGTTTTGATAAAAAATTTCAGATAACCGATTTTTGAACAAATGCAATTTCGAAACGAAATCAATGTGAAATATGTATGTTTAACATCGGCACGGCATTTTCTTTGATTATTTTATGATATTTGCTGATTACGATTGCCATTTGACCGAGCACGGCAAAATTATTTAAGTCGGCGTTTACTAAACATCCGGCAATTTTTTCAATAAATTCCTTTCCATGAGAAAAATTCTCAGGAAAGTTGTAGCGGGCAAAAAAAGATTCATCGGGTGACAATAAATGTGTTTCGGTTGCTTGAACTGAAATAAAAGCTGACGCTTTGTTTGTATTGGCTTTTATCGCCAAATTATCAACTGCCATTTTTAATAGATGTATATTTGTAAGAGTTGCAACTGCAACATATAGATCAGCTAAATCCGGTTCCGCCTCGCTAATTGCACCTTCAACCGCACCGGCTTTTGTCTTATCCATATAAGCCAGCGTGTTTATAAGTTTTACCGCATCAAATGTTTTCCCGTCCAGATTTTTTTCTTTGACATAATTAAAAACTCCACCGCTCGATGCAAAAATTTTAAATCCCATTTTTAATTCTCCTCTGCTTTATAAATATTCTGAGAGCAAAAAACTTTTTCTCGTGTAACTATCATTTATTAAAATTGACTTAAAAGTCTTAAAAAATTGAATAAAAAGTTATTAAAAATTTTAAAACGGGAAAATAACCTGCCGAATTGAAGGATGAAAAAATGGAATAATAGCTAAAAACATTGAAAAAAATTAACGTCTGTTGAGTATTTTCCATTAAACTTTTAGCATTATGACAGAACAGTTTTGTTAAATTTAAAGATGAACAGTAAACTCAAATCGTCCGAAAAATCTCCGATTGAGACGGAAATGTTTTACGGTTATGCGGTCGTCCGCTTTTCGCGTCCCGATTTAAAAAACCCGTTATCCGTCAAAACACTTGAATTATTAAATGAAACAATTGATGAATTCGACTCGAATAATAAAATACATTCGATAATTTTTACGGGAACGGAAAAGACCTTTGCGGCCGGTGCGAATTTAAAAGAGGTGGCGGGGTTGAATAAAAAAACAGCCGTCGAATTCAGTCTGCGGGGACGGAATTTG
>JBGTRS010000429.1:4011-4220 GCA_041940665.1 Pyrinomonadaceae bacterium
CGTTCCGAAAAAAAAACACTGGCGGCGATAGACGGATTTTGTATGGGCGGAGCATTGGATCTGGCGATTTCCTGTAAAACGAGAATCGCATCGCCGGATTCGTTTTTCGCTCATCCCGGAGCAAAATTGGGTATTATTACGGGGTGGAGCGGGACGCAGATTTTGCCCGAACTTATCGGCCGGAAAAACGCTTTGGAAATGTTTATCAC
>JBGTRS010000430.1:0-4213 GCA_041940665.1 Pyrinomonadaceae bacterium
ATTTCTTTTCTGACCTATCATTTCGGTAAAGCCAGCAAGGTCGTTAAAAACGATGAACGCCAGCTTATTAAAGACGGCAAAATTGATGAGGATGCCATGCAAAAAAGCAAGCTTGGGAAAAACGATCTGCTGCAGGCTTTGCGGCAAAAAGGAAAGGTGCAGTCTCCCGACGAAGTTGAATGTGCGTATCTTGAACGCGACGGTTCGATCACGGTTATCCCGAAAAAATCCGAACCCAAGGTTTTAGAAGTTAAGGTTGAAGACGGCGTTCAAACGGTTAAAATTGTCGTGTCGTAAAAATAAAAATCCATACTAAATGCCCGAAGTCACAAAAAAGCAAAAAGCCCCGCGAAACAGAACGATTGATCTAACCGAAGATGACTTTAAAATTCACCATAAAGATCTTGTTTACTTGGCGGCAGAAGAAGAAAGCCTTAAAAAAATCGAAAACAAAATAATCTGCGGCGATGCTTTCCGGGGTTTGACGAAACTTCCCGAGAAAACTTTTGATCTGCTTTTTGCCGATCCGCCTTACAATCTGAGCAAAATCTTCGGAAAAAAATCATTCAAACAAACCTCGCTTGAGGAATATGAAACCTGGCTCGATTCCTGGCTCTCTATTTGCGGACAGTTATTAAAACCGACTGCTTCTGTCTATATCTGCGGCGATTGGCGTTCGGCCTCGGCCATCCAAAGAATCGGGATGAAGTATTTCAAACTGCAAAACCGCATCACCTGGGAACGCGAAAAGGGACGCGGAAGCAAGATGAACTGGAAAAATGCTTCGGAGGACATCTGGTTTTTTACCCGTTCGGACGACTATTATTTCAATGTCGAAGCGGTCAAATTAAAGCGAAAGGTCATCGCCCCGTATAAAGAAAACGGCAAACCGAAAGATTGGGAAGAATCTGAAAACGGAAATTTTCGCATAACTTCGCCGTCGAACCTGTGGACGGATCTGTCGGTTCCTTTCTGGTCTATGCCCGAAAACACGGAGCATCCGACGCAAAAGCCGGAAAAACTTCTGGCAAAAATTATCTTAGCTTCAACCCAAGAAAATGATCTGATCCTAGACCCGTTTGCGGGAAGCGGAACGACCGCCGTTGCCGCTAAAAAACTGAACCGCAGATTTACCTGCATCGAAGCGGACGAAAGATACTGCATCCTGACCGCCAAGCGTCTGGAAATGGCGGAGAAGGATAAAACCATTCAGGGCTTCTCGGACGGTGTTTTCTGGGAAAGAAACACTTTGCAGGGAAAAAATAAAAAATAAATAGAACGCGGATTTTACGGATTAGACGGATTAACACAGAAAATTAAAAAACAATAACTGCAGAAATCCGTAAAATCTGTGCAATCCGCGTTCTATTATCAAATGAAATTTAATATCTGAAATCTTCTTATGCTATCTGACTTACAAATTGCACAAAAAGCCGAGCCGCGACATATTTCCGAAATCGCCGAACAGATGGGGTTATCGTCGGGCGATCTGGATATTTACGGAAGTCCCTATGTCGGTAAACTGCGGCTTGAATCTCTGGAAAAACTAAAAGATAAACCGAACGCCAAATATGTCGTCGTTTCGGCCATTACACCGACACCGCTCGGCGAAGGCAAGACGACGACGCTGGTCGGACTCGGCCAAGCGATGAAGCATATCGGGAAGCGTTCGGTCATCGCCCTGCGTCAGCCTTCGCAGGGGCCGACCTTCGGGATCAAGGGCGGGGCGGCGGGCGGCGGCTTTTCACAGGTTGTTCCGATGGAAACTTTCAACCTGCATCTGACGGGCGACATCCATGCCGTAACGGCCGCCAACAATCTGCTGGCGGCGATGATTGACAATAAACTGATGCGTGGCAATCCGCTCGACATTGATCCATACAGCATCACCTGGAAGCGTGTTCTGGATGTCAATGACCGGGCTTTGCGGAATATTGTCATCGGCCTCGGCGGAAAACTGGACGGCGGTGTTCCGCGTGAAACCGGATTTGATATTGCCGTGGCTTCGGAAGTTATGGCGATTCTTGCTTTGACCGTCTCGCTTCAAGATATGCGGGAGCGTTTCGGCAGGATCGTCATCGGTTTAACGAATCACCGACGACCGATTACGGCGGAAGAGATCGGTGTGGCGGGTGCGATGACCGTTCTGATGAAAGACGCGATCCGTCCGACCATTATGCAGACTTTGGAGCACACGCCCGCCCTCATTCACGCCGGCCCTTTTGCCAACATCGCTCACGGCAACAGCAGTATTTTAGCCGATATGTTCGGCATCAAAGGCGGCGATTATCTGCTTACAGAAGCCGGATTCGGGGCGGATATCGGAGCGGAAAAATTCTTTAACATAAAATGCCGTTACAGCGGGTTAAAACCCGATGCCTGCGTTTTGGTCGCCACCGTGCGGGCGTTGAAGGCTCACAGCCATAAATACAAGATCATTGCCGGAAGAGATTTGCCGCCGGAATTACTTGAAAAAAATGTTGCGGATGTCGAAGCCGGAGCGGAAAACTTGCGAAAGCAGATCGAAAATATAAAAATTCACGGCGTTACGCCCGTCGTTGCCATCAACGCTTTTGATACCGACCACGAAGAAGAAATCGAAGCGATAAAACGCATTGCCGTCGAAGCGGGAGCGATCGGGGCGGCCGTTACAAGACATTGGGCGGACGGCGGAAAAGGTGCAGTCGAACTTGCCGAAATGGTCGTCGAAGCGGCCGAGCACCCGAGCGAATTCAAGTTTTTATATGACCTCGAACAACACATCACGGAAAAGATCGAAGCGATCGCGACAAAAATTTACGGGGCGAAAAGAGTCCGTTACACGCATGAAGCGGAAAAGCAGATCAGAAGTTACGAGAAAAACGGCTTCGGGAATTTACCCGTCTGTATGGCAAAAACTCACTTGAGCATCAGCCACGAACCCGACTGGAAAGGTGCTCCGAAAGATTATGTGTTTCCCGTCCGCGAAGTCCGGGCGAGCGTCGGGGCGGGATTTATCTATCCGATCTGCGGCGATATGCGGACGATGCCGGCACTGCCTTCTACGCCCGGGGCGGAAAAAGTTGATATTGACGAGAATGGAAATATCGTCGGATTATCGTAACGCCGCCGTCTCGGCGGCTGTCCTGTGAGCGTCCCGCTCGCAGATTGGTATAAAGCTACATTAGAAAAGCGTCGGCAGGATGCCAACGCGACAGCCACCGGGACGGTGGCGTTACAATCAAATATGAAAATAGCAACCTGGAATGTAAATTCGATAAATGTTCGGCTCGAACAAGTTTTGGATTGGTTAAAATCAACCGGAACAGACGTTTTGTGTTTGCAGGAAACAAAAACGGTTGATGAGAATTTTCCGTTCGAGTCGATCAAAGAAGCGGGTTATGAAGCCGCGTTTATGGGGGAAAAATCCTACAACGGCGTGGCGATCCTTTCAAAACACAAGATCGAAAACGTCCGAAGAAACTTTCACGACGACACTCTGGAAGCCCCGAAACGCCTGATCGGGGCGGACATCGCAGGCATCCATATCGTCAATACATACATTCCGAACGGGACCGAACTCTGGACGGACAAATTCGACTTTAAACTCGATTGGCTGCAAAGACTACGTAGATATTTCGATGAAAACTGTCCGGCCGATGCGGATGTTTTATTATGCGGTGATTTTAATGTTGCTCCCGAGGAACTCGATGTCTGGAGCGTCAAGGCTTGGGAAGGCAAACTGCATTTTTCAAAGCCGGAACGGGCCGCCATCCACCACGTTAAACAATGGGGTTTTGTCGATGTTTTCCGCCAAGAGAACGGCGATCTGCAGGAATTCTCCTGGTGGAATTACCGGATGGGAGCTTTTCAGAAAAATCACGGACTTCGCATAGATCATATCTGGACATCAAAAAGTTTAGCCGAAAAATGCGTTGGATGTTGGATCGACAAAGAACCGCGTGGTTGGGAAAGACCGTCGGATCACACGCCGGTCGTGGCGGAGTTTGAAATCTAAACGAAATAACCGATTGCTTTTCGATCAGATACTAATATCTTCGCGATCAGAAACTTTTTGACTGATCCAGCCGATAAAAAACCAGCCTAGAGGGGCGATCGTGTAAATAGCGAAGGATGTGCCGAAGAAGTTGTTGAGGATGTATGAAGACATCAGAGCCATCGCGGTGCGGGCGAGTATAAAATCGTCGGAATCGGGTTCGCTTTTGTTCCAAAT
>JBGTRS010000431.1:0-4195 GCA_041940665.1 Pyrinomonadaceae bacterium
GCAGCGCTCTGCGCTGCATGCAACGCGAAGCGTTGCTCTAAACTGGACAGGCGCGTCAGTTGAAAGGCCGGGCTAAACATCTCCCGCTCACTACCCACTGCCCACCGCTCACCGCTCACTCATAAAATATGGCTATCAGAAGAATCACAGAATATCCGGAGGAAGTTCTCTCCAAAGTCGGCGAACCCGTGACGGAATTCGGCGAGGAACTCAAGAAACTCTGCGACGATATGTTCGAGACGATGTATGACGATGAGGGCGTCGGCTTAGCCGCACCGCAGATCGGTCTGTCTCTGCGGCTGTTTGTCATGGATTGCGACGGGATAAAACTCATCGCCGCCAATCCCGAGATCGTCGAAACTTCCGGTGAACAATCGGGACAAGAAGGCTGTCTTTCGGTCGGCAAACATCCGGCCGTCGTCGTCCGCCCCGAAAAAGTCAAACTCAAAGCCCAGGACGTCAACGGCGAATGGTTCGAACGCGAAGCGGAGGGCTACGCCGCCCGCTGTTTCCTCCACGAAACCGACCATTGCGACGGCAAATTGTTCATTGACCATTTGCCGAAGATGCGTCGGGAGATGGTTTTGAAGAAGTTTAAGAAAGAAAAGAAGTTATACGGATAAAGTTTTTTAATATTAAAAAAAAGGTAGTGAACTAATAGCAATTTGTTGCTCCGTAGGAGCAGTTGATAATAGCCCCGCGATTTATCGCGGGAAAACATTATCGTCCAATTTGATTGAATAGTTTTCCGGATTTGAGATAATGCAGATTATTTATGTTCGGTCCGTTTGTCCATAATATTGACCCGGTCATTTTTTCGATCGGCGGAGTCCACTTTTGGTGGTATGGGCTTAGTTTTACGCTGGGTTTCCTCAATGCCCATCTGTTTTTGCGGCGGTATCGGGAAAGTGTCGGGCTTTCGCTTGTCCGTGTTTATGACCTGACGCTTTTTTTGATTATCGGGGTTTTGGTCGGCGGAAGAGCCGTTATTATCAATCTCGAATGGAGTTTTTACAGCGAACATTTATGGCTGATTCCGTGTATCTGGGTCGGAGGTTTTGCCACGCACGGACTTATTTTCGGCGGAGCGGCGGGGGTCATACTTTTTTGTTTGCTTTATAAAGTTCCGGTACGGCAAATTCTGGATCTCTTGGCAATTTCCGCCGCCATTATTCTGGGATTCGGTCGAATCGGGAATTTTATTGACGGACAGATTTTCGGAAGTTTGACCGATGGTTGGTGGGGAGTCAAATTCCCGGATGTCGATGGATTCCGGCATCCGGTCGTGTTATATGACGGAATCAAAAATTTTCTGCTCGTGCCGTTTCTTTTGTGGGTCAGAAAACATAATCCGCCGCCGGGCAGAATTGCCGTTTTATTCGTAATTTTCTACGCTTTATTTAGAATCCCGATAGACCTTTTGCGTGAATACCCCTTGTCATTTTGGGGTTTGCCCGCCGGACAAACCTTTAATCTGCTGATGTTATTGCTTGGTCTGGTTTTGCTCGGTGTCAACATTTACAGGGCGAGATCGGCTAAGAAAGAACCGGCACAACCGAAGAAAGTAAATAATGAGAATCAAGGCGGACTCGGTTGGCGGCGGGCGGCATTACTCATTTGCCTGATAATTCCTCTGATTATTCCGAGCGATGCGACCCGCGATATTCCCGTAACATACGGCAACAGACATGAGGGTTTGGAACATAATTGGATGTATCCGCCGATCTGGAATGATTTGGAAAACTCCGAAAAGACCCTATCCGAATAAAAAGTTACTTTTTTAATTTTCTTACCGACAGCAAATCTTTGATTCCCTTTTCTTCCAGACGAATCAGAAAATCTTCAAAAATTTTAGCGGTGGCGAAAGCGTCGTCACTGGCACGGTGGCGGTTTTTAATGAAAATCGAATAATATTCGGCAACGGTGTGGAGGCGGTGATTGACGAGATTGGGCAGAAGTTTGCGGGAAAGCTGAACGGTGCAGAGATGCGGATTGCCGAGGCGGTAATCTTCGTGGATCTTGCCGATCTCGTAATTTAGGAAACGCATATCGAAATGGGCGTTGTGGGCGACGAGGACCGAATCGCCGATAAATTCCAGAAATTCCGCTTTGACATCATTGAATCGCGGGGCGTTCCTGACCATCGCATTGCTGATTCCCGTCAAAGATGTGATAAATGCGGGAATCGGTGTTTCGGGATTGATGAGCGTTTGAAATTCTTCGGCGATCTTTCCCTTTCTGATCTTGAACGCGCCGATCTCGGTGATGCGGCACGGCGGAGTTTTCGCTCCGGTCGTCTCGAGATCGAAAACGACAAAAGCAGTTTCGCTTAAAATTCTGTTCGTAAAGCCGTTTTCAACGAGTTCGACCGTATCTTCATTGAGAACCAGACGCGGATCGGTAGCGATGATATCGGACACAAGCGTTCTGGCCAGATGAAGTTCTGGATGCGGAATGTTCATCACATAATCGACGACCTTGACGGCCGGAGCATTCCCGCCGCGAGCCTTCAAAAGCTCGATCGTTTCATTGACTAGCAGGGATTCTGAAATTAGGTTAGGATACGGTGTCATCAGATTTGATTTTAACTTTATATTTTAAAACTGCAAGGGAAAGTTAACAGAGTTTAGATGGTTGCTGAGCTACAGAGTTTTTAAATCTTCAATAGTTTTTAAATTTTTACTTATTGATTCTTGTAAAAAAGAGTTTTTAATTCATTATAACTCCGTAACTTCCGCAACTCTCCAAACTCTGTCAACTATCAAGAAAATTATGGATTCCGAAAAAATACTCGAAAAATTCCGCGACACGGACGCTCTGCTCGAAGGTCATTTTATCCTTTCAAGCGGTCTGCACAGCCCGAAATATCGGCAATGTGCCTTGGCTCTGCAATATCCGTTTGATGCGGCAAAGTTCGGACACGCGATCGCCGAACATTTTGTAGATGCAGGCATCGAAACGGTCGCCTCGCCCGCTATCGGCGGACTCGTTATCGGTTACGAGGTCGCCAAGGCTCTGAACGTGCGTTTTATCTGGACGGAACGAAAAGAGGGGATTATGACTCTCCGGCGCGGTTTTTCCGTTAAAGAAGGCGAAAGAATCTTGGCAGTCGAAGATGTCATTACGACGGGAGGTTCGATCAAAGAATGTATTGACGTTCTAAAAGATCACGGCGGAAACGTCGTTAATGCCGCTTCGATCATTGACCGTTCGGGCGGCCGGGCCGACGTCGGTGTTCCGCGAATTTCTCTCGTCGAATTGGATGTGCCGACCTACAATCCCGAAGAATGTCCGATGTGTGCGGAAGGAACGGAAGCAATTAAGCCGGGAAGCCGCGGGAATATTTAAAAAATACTTTCCGGGCTTTGCCCGCCGATGTGCGGGATGGCTTTGCCATTCCGTCAAACTGTTTTCCAAGAATGCGAGGCTCAGCCTCGCATCTTTTGTGATGAAAATTAACGAAAAGTCAGAGACTTTCCGCACATCGGGCGGCAAAGCCGCTTTGTTTAAGATAAAATTTTTCAAATTAATTCATCCGCACAATCCTGCCTTCGACTTTCGGCGAGATCGTCTGATTCGGTGAATTTTTGATGGCATTTTCCAAAATTTCCGCGTCCTTTTGAGCGGTCGCTTTGTCAGTCAGGATTTTGGCATCCTTGAACATTACATAACCGTCGCCGCCGTTGGAAACTAAGAAATCCGAAGTCGCCAAGGTGTAGGTTTTGCTTTCATCGAGCGGTTTTCCGCCGACAAGAATTTCGGTAACGCGGCTGCCGGCGGGTTTGGAAGCGTCGAACTTGAAACTCATTCCCGAAATCTGCGGAAATCTACCCGGTTCGGCGTCTTCGGCACTTCTCGCGACGCCGTGCTCCAAAACCTCACGCAAGGTTTTTCCAGTCAGTTCGACCTTGACGATGGCGTTGTTAAAGGGCAGCATCGAAATCACCGCACGTTTTGTCAGAACGCCCGGATTGTAAGTTAGATCGGCACGGATCGAGCCGCCATTCATAAAACCTATGTCGGCATCGGTTGCTTCGCGGAATGCATCGGCGATGAAGTTTCCGACATTTGTTTCTTTCGTCCGGTTGGAAACCGAACCGGCATCGAGAAGCACCGCCGTTCGGCCGACGGGTTTGGCCAATTCTTCGAGCAGGTCTTTATATTTCGCCACGATCGGAGCAAATTCGGGATCGTC
>JBGTRS010000432.1:0-4186 GCA_041940665.1 Pyrinomonadaceae bacterium
CAGTAACCCGGAAGATTTTTACAAGGTTCAGCCTGAAATTGAAAAGGCTCTGGAAATGCTTGTCGAAAGAAAAGTTCTTCTGCTGACAAACGGTGCTTATCGCATCACTTCCGATATTGAACAGCGGCTTCTTGATGAAATGCGACAATTTGCCGTGCAGCCATTTACCAAGAAATTATTGATGACGGGAATGATGAAATCTTCTTCAACCGTTAAAACTCTGGCAAGAGTGAGTGATAATAATCTGCAATATGATTTTTATATTACAAACGACAGTGATGACGAACTGACAAATCCGCCGCATAAGGAATTAAAGATAAAAATAAAAAGCCTCTATAACATCAGCGATGACCGCGCTTCCGATATTGATGCTTTGAAAACTCAGTATCAGAATGACAAAGATGTGATCTGGCTCGTTCCCGACAACGATTCCTTTAAGGAAATTGATAAATTGATTGACGAGATAAAACGCATCGAATTTATTGACCAGAAATATCAGAGTGCCAGAGCCGAAGAAGCACCGATCATTCAGACATTTCTGACGGCGAAGGCGGAAAAGGAAAACCGCCTGAAAACTCTGGTTGACCGCTCACTGCAAACGGGCGATTCGATCTATCTTTATGACACTTCGCAGTTAAGCAGTGATAACTGGCAGACAACTTTGCAAGGTCAGCAAAGACAGATTATCAATAATCTTTACAGCAAACGACTGGAATCTCAACTGAGCGACGACATTGCCGCCAGGGTTATCAAAGAAGGAAATAACCAAAAATTGAAAACTTATTTTGCTGGACCCGATTTTCAGTTTTTCGATGCGGACGGAAATTTTATCGGCGAGAATTTAAAATCGGCGGAAGAGATTTTGTATAAAATCCGCAATACGTTTGTTGACGGCAAAGCATTGCAGGACGAGCTGGAAAAACCGCCGACCGGATATACCTTCGGAACAATAATTTCAACCGTCGCAGCTTTAATGCGGGGCGGAAAGATCATTGCCAAATATGACGGCGAAGCAAAGTTTTCATGGCGGGAAGATAAGGTCAGCACAATCTTTTCAAATGCCACACAGTTTCGCAAAGCGTCGTTTAAGGCGGTCGCCAAATCTCTTTCGGCACAGCAGAAAAATGAGATCGTAACCACTTTGAAGGGTTTGGATTATGAAACTCACACGGGCAGTAAAATTGATTGGAACACCAATGATTTCGATCTTGCCAATGCCATTCGTGAACTTGCCAGGCGGTTTGCCGACAAAGTTGACGACATGAAAATTCAGCATAAGGAGTTTGATACTTTATTTGCCGGTCTGGAAAAAGATAAAACTACTTTGAGCGGTTTTTCGGGAGTTGTCAGCGAAGCGAATTATATTGATAAAGCGGATAATTTTCTGGCAAACAAAGAACAATATTCCAATTCTGTTTTAGCGATTGAAAAGGCTGAAAAGTTTGTCGGTAAAAATCTGCCGAAACTCCGCGAATGGAAGCAGTTTGCCGAAGGCGTTAAAGACGAATTAAATAAATCCTCAAAATCCAATGCCGAAATTTCCCGTCTTTACAGCGAATTTCAGACGCTTTACGGAAATGAAGTTGTTAAAAATTTCGGGACTATTCAGCAAACGATTCAAAAGATCAAAGACGAATATTTCAAACTGATAAAAGCGGCGGCGGCGGAAATGGCGGCGAAATATGCGGGACTGAAAACCGATGCGGAAAAATTGGTTGCGGAAATCAGTCTGCTTCCCGACGGATTAAATGACGAGCCGTTAAATAAAGCCAATGCCATTTCAAACTATGCCGAGCAACGCACGAAATCGGATGTGAAAATTGATTGGGACGTGAAAGATTCGGAAACGAAATTTACATATTCCGAGATTCTTTCGTTTATCGAACTTTTTCCGACGAAACAAAACGAGATCGTCATCGCCAAAGCGAGCTTAGTCCGCGAAGCACCAACAACTTCAAAAACGGAAAACGGCGAAACGGCACCGCAGATTCAGACGATTCAGACGCAATTGCCGGGAACAAAATTAAAAGTCGGCGAATATCGCCAATGGCTGCAAAGCGAATTACAAAAGATCGCCGGTGCGAATGAATCGGACGAAATTGAAATCAACTGATTTATAGCTTTTTTCGTGTTGTTTCGTGTGATTAGTGGATAAAAATCTGTCCACGAAATACACGAAAAAACACGAATAAATACAAAAAAACGAATATGAAACTTGCCGACCACACAGATAAAATCCGCCAACTTATTGATAAATCCTTTCGCAATCGTTTGGGCAGAATGGGAATTCAGGAAAATTCTACCTTGCCTATCGAAAATATTCCCGCAGAATACACGCAAGACCGCAAACGTATCGAAACAATCTTTGATACGCTATTGGAAGAACTCGATCACAAACGCGGCGAGGCTTATGAAAAGCTGGTCGAGGAATTTACGTTTACGCTGTTTAACCGGCTGGCGGCTTTGAAGGTGATGGAAGCTCATACGCTTCATCCCGAAATTGTTACACGGCAAACGATGCACGGCGGTCGCAGTTTCGCACATCTGGCGTGGCTTGAAGAAAATCCTGACCAAAGAAACGCCGAGCAGGAAGGTTTAACCAAATTTCTCGAAGATCAGTTTAAGAATCTTTCAAACGAGATCAATCTTTTTTCTCTCGAATATCCGTATCATCTTCTGCCGACGGCGATAGAACTCAATCAGATAATCGAAGCGTTTAACGAAGTCGAAAAAGATAAGGACGTTGAGGAAAATATCTGGCAGAGCGATGATGTGATGGGCTGGCTGTATGAAAGCTACAACAATTACAAAAAGGCTGCACACAAGGCGAGCAAGGCGAAGACCGAATATAACAAGGTTTCGATTCAGAGTCAGGTTTACACGCCGCGTTGGGTGGTCAAATTTCTGGTTGATAATTCTCTGGGCAAACTCTATCTCGAAATGTTTCCGCATTCGGAAATTAAGGATAAATATAAAATCGCCAATGCTCCCGCCGAGCAGATTCGGGACGCGAAACCTTTGACGGAAATTAAACTGATCGATCCGGCGTGCGGTTCGGCAAATTTTCTGCTGTATGCGTTTGATCTGTTTTACGATCTTTACACCGATCAGATCGAAAATTACGGGGCGGATTATGATGAACGGCGGATTCCCGAACTGATTATTCATCACAATCTGCACGGGATAGATTTGGACGACCGTGCCGTGCAGATCGCTCAGCTCGGGCTTTATATCAAAGCCAAACGCCGGCGGCGGACGGCGAATATCACGGGGTTTAATATCGTTTCTTCCGACTTTTTTCTGCCCGATTTTGCGGAAGTCCGCGAACTGTTTGAAACGGACGCACCGCTCAAACCGGAACTCGAAAAGATCGTCAGAGAACTCTGGACTGATCTTCAGCAGGCTCATAAATTCGGGGCGTTACTGCGGATCGAGGAGAAATTCGATCTGGAACTGGAAAGCGTCATCAGCGAAGCGAAAAAATATGCTTTGCAGGGAATGTATGAGCAGACGATCAGCGATTATTACAAATTCCGCACAAACTTTTTCGACAAACTGCATTCGGCGGTCGAACTGCATAACAAAAAAGTCGGTTTATCTTTCCTGAGTTTCAAAACCGCCGATGCGATCACCTTTCTGGAATTGCTGACTCAAAAATACGATGTCGCTGTTGCCAATCCGCCTTATACGGACAGTTCGGATTTTGGCGGAGAATTGAAAACATTTATTGAAACGAATTACAAAAAGCCTTTCAAATTCAATACAAATTTGTATGCGACTTTTATCAAACGTAATTACGAAATAACCAACGATAACGGTTATATTGCTTTAATTCATCCGCATACTTTTATGTTTATCAAAACATTTGAAGATGTGCGGAAATTTATGATCGAGAAAACGCATATTGATTTATTGGCTTAAGATATATAAAGTTAATCAAAAAGAATCATTTTAATAGCTTAACCAATCTTCAACCCGTACAAAGAAAACGAGTTCCTGGGTGTTCTTTTCTGGGAATCAGACCTCAAATTCACAATGGAAAAATCAATAATTCCCGACAGTTTCCACAAGCAACTTTACTCATTTGCCCAAATACGAACATTCGAGGAATTTTCTGATGCCCAATAAGGCGAAGTTCTTTATACTTTTCAAAGAGATTCTAATGATTATTCATTTCAAATTAAGG
>JBGTRS010000433.1:0-3944 GCA_041940665.1 Pyrinomonadaceae bacterium
GGGTTATATTCTCGGATCGTTCCGGGTTACGCAAACCGACAAAGCAGTATATCTTGGATGTTGTATCAATAAATACGTCTCTGATACGTACTGGTTTGCGCTGCTTGAGGTTAATATTTTCGCAAACCAATTCGGCTCGCCCGATGAAGAGAGAATCATCGAACGAACGGATGTGGCCGATGTTCTGCTTTTGAAAGGCGATTTTAATATCAACAACAATAATCTGCTGACGGTTCGCCACAACTACAGCCGTTCCGAACAGGTCAACGGAACTTTCGACGTGCCGACCTGGGGCTTTAGTGCGAACGGCCGCGAAACCGATAATTCCAACGCGTTCATCACGCAACTCGTGACGACGATAACGCCGACGCTGCTCAATGAATTCCGGTTCCAATGGGCGAAAGAGGAACGTCCCCGTTTTTACGACGGTCCCGATCTGCCGGATACGACCATCGGCACGTTCGACGGTTCGATCTCCTACCGTTTCGGCCGTCCGTTCTTTTTGCCCGTTCCGTCGGATGACGTGCGTCTGCAATTTACGGACAATTTTACGATCGTCACGGGCAATCACGTTGTCAAATTCGGCGGCGATTTTAACCGCACGCGGGTTTCGCAAACCTTTATCGGATTTGCCCGCGGACGCTATATCTTTGCCGCTCCGACCATTGACGGAGCGATTCAGGGTTTTCAGGATTACATCAACGGTGTCAGTGCCGACGCCCTCGCCCTCTATCTGCAATTTGCTCCGATCGGCAACCGCACGGTCGAAGAAGCCGGAACGCAATCCTATACGACGTTCGAGCCGGGTATATACGTTCAGGACACCTGGAATCCGCGTCCGAATTTAACCTTTAACTTCGGTTTCCGCTGGGAAGGCCAGTTTCAGCCCGATCCCATCACACCGCCGCAAGATACACGCTACGGACAATTCCTGAATCATCCGCTTTTCAATTCCGACGGTACGATTCCCGACTTTACGGACGGTTATCAACCGCGGCTCGGAGTTTCCTGGTCGCCGGGCAACGACGGAAAAACGGCGATCCGGCTCGGGGCGGGGATTTATTATGCAAGAATTCCGGGTTTGGTCGTTGCCGGTCCGCGAAATACGGACGGCGTGATCGCCGGAAACATATTCTTTGCCAATTTTCTCTGCCCGATGGTTTCGGACTGTCCGCAATATCCGGGCATTGTTCCGACACAAGGGTTTAATCCGTTCAATCCGGGCGTCGCACTCTTTGAACGCAATTTCAAAAACCCGCGAACGATCCAGTATAGTGCCAGCATCGAACGCGAAATTTTTGAAGATACGACATTTCTCTTCGCTTACAATTACGCGAAATCAACCCGTCTGACCCGCTTCGTCAACCGCAACGACCCGCGACTCTACGGCGGCGTGGCGATCTTCGAACGCCCCGACGGTTCGGGCATCGGCGAAATCCGTTCGACCGAAAGCTCGGCGAAATCTCTGTATCAGGGTTTAACATTTACCCTGAACAAGCGTTTTTCGAACCGATTTCAGTTTCAGGCCAACTATCTGCTCTCATGGGATAAATCGGACGATGACAATGAACGCGACCCGTTCACTTTCCGGTATGTTGATCCGCGTGATTTTCAGCCGGAATATAACTGGTCAGACCGCGATCAAAGACATCGGTTCAATGCTTTTGCGACCTTCGCCCTGCCCTACGAGATAACGCTTTCGCCGATCGTGCAATACCGCTCGGCCCAGCCGATTTCGGTGGTTGACCGCGGAACCTTCCCGAACATCATCAAACGCAACACACTGCGGCTCGATAACGAATTTTTCACGTTCGATTTTCGGGCTTCCAAAGCGTTTAAGTTCACGGAAAGAGTTTCGCTGGAAGCGATTTTTGAAGCGTTTAATCTCTTTAATAACCGCAACCAGAGAAGTCTGCCGCGTCCGCTGACGTTCAACTTCGACGGAACGGTGACGGCCGGCTTCGGCGAACCACGTCAGGCTCAGATCGGTGTCCGGCTGAAATTCTAAAAAAGATTCTTGTGGAATAACATTTAAGCCTCGAACCGTAAAAAGTTCGGGGCTTTTTTTATTATTTATGTGAGTCAAGAGTAGAAATAAGGATTTGAAATTATCAATTATTATCTATCAAATATCAATTATCTCGCGGGTCATCGGATAAAACACCCAAAAGTAATAATTGATAACTGATATTGAATAAATGATATTTGTTTTTCGAAGTCATCAACTTTATGTCCTCTGCTCTCAATTCACATTATTATAAAAACCAAACATTTCAAACTTGCGTCGGACAAGAATTTAAGTTTGAATAATTTCGACAAAAAAGAATGAAAAAACAAAAAATACGACCCGCATCAAACATCGAAAAACGCTTTCCGCTGTCAGCCCGATACGAAACTTCCTGGCTCGTCGAAAATTGTTTCGGGGCGAACCCTCTCTGGCTGACCGAATGGCTGTGCGAAGACCTGAAACCCGAAAGCGGAATGCGGGTTTTGGACCTCGGTTGCGGACACGCCAAGTCTTCCGTTTTTCTGGCCAAAGAGTTCGATTTGGAAGTTTGGGCGGCCGATCTCTGGGTTGACCAGAATGAAAATTTTGAAACGATCCGCGAATTCGGTCTCGAAAACAAGGTTTTCCCGTTCAAAGCCGAAGCCGATAAACTGCCGTTTGCGAAAGGCTTTTTCGATGCCGTTATCGCCATCGACGCGATTCAGTATTTCGGCACCGATATGCTTTTTCTCCCCTACATCGTTCAATTCCTCAAACCCGAAGGTTTGATCGCTTTCGCGTCGCCCGGCATGACCGAGGAATTTGAAAGAGAAGTTCCCGAACATCTTGAACTAATCTGGACAAGCGATTTCTGGTGTCTGCGGAACGAAGACTGGTGGCGGAATCATTGGGAGAGAACGGGCCTGGTGGATATCATTTCATCCGAGACGATGCCGGACGGCTGGAAACTCTGGGCGAAATGGGCTGAACTTGGCAACTCGACCGATTGGTATCTGGAAGCGATAAAAGAAGATGCCGGGCGACATCTCGGCTATATAAAAATGCTCGCCAGAAAAAACAAAAACGCGCCGGATCTCGCTTACAATCTGCAGACGGGCGAATGGTCTTGATTTATAAAAGTTATAATTTTTCAAGTTTAGAATTATGTTGACATTGCTCTTAAATCTTTTGATTTTATATTTATGTTTTTTTCCACTAACAATTATTCACGAATTTGGACATGCCATCGCGGGAAAATTGGTAAATTTTGAAATATTTAAGATTCAGATCGGTTACGGAAAAATTATTTTTAACAAAACGGTCTTGGGCTTTCCACTAAAATTGGGAATCTATCCTTTCGGCGGGTATACAATAGGAATTCCTAAAGAATTAAAACTTATTAAATTAAGATTATGGCTATTTATTGCGGCAGGTATAACTACGCATATAATTTTTATTGTGGCATTTTATCTAGCCTGGGAAAATATGATCTTCGATAAAATTTTATCCGCTCAGATTGTTCTCGAAATTTCACCCGAATTGATGTTGCTATATGCTAATTTGATTTTACTTTTGATTAATCTGCTACCTTTTTCCTCTAATACGACAGCCTTCTTGGCATATACGGATGGTTATCAACTTCTGAAAACACCCTTTATAAAATCCTCAGCTCTAAAAGAGGATTTAAAGTTTCTTGAAGAACGGCTGGTGGCAAATGATTTTATGCAAGTGGGAGATACTAAAAAAGCCTTTGCGATTTTTGAGAAAATTTTAGCTGATGATCCGAATAATTTTACTGTTAAGCACGACTACGCAGTCGGACTCACCATTGAAGGTGACTTGCAAAGAGCAGAAAGTATTTTCAAAGAATTACTTGATGAAGAATACTGCCAGCAAAAGAATTTGCAGTTAGTGTTAAAAAATAACATTGCTTGGACGAAAATTATTCAAAACAAAA
>JBGTRS010000433.1:3954-4185 GCA_041940665.1 Pyrinomonadaceae bacterium
ATTCGCCGAAAGAAAATCTTCAGCTAGCTTCGGAAGTCTTTAACGCCGCTCCGAATTTTCCTATCTTTAAAAGCACATTTGGTGCAGCCCTGATAAGGTTTGGAGATTACGAAAGAGGTTTGCGGCAGGTTGAGGAAGCTTACAAGAGATCATCAGAAATTATGCCGAGAGCGTCAAACGCCTGTCTAGCGGCAATAGCGGAAGCCAATCTCGATAACTTTGTCAAAGCTG
>JBGTRS010000434.1:0-4183 GCA_041940665.1 Pyrinomonadaceae bacterium
TCATCAAAACTTTCCGCCTGGACCGCTTCGTTTATAAAATCCTGAAACTTCAAGGCCGCCAATAATAATTCCGAATCGTCCTCATCGGTCGAATAGAGCGGAACACTCGCCCAATCGGCGTATAATTCCTGGATATGCCTGACAAGTTCATCGGCTTCCAAAACAAGTTCCCGCTTCTCATCTTCAAGTTCTTTGGTAAACAGCCGGGTTATGACGAGATCAAACTTACTTCTGACAGATTCTGAAAACGGGGAGTTCCGGTAAAATCTCGCCAGAGAAATCAAAGCCTGATCGCTTAAACTCGGCTTCGTCGTTTCGCAATATCGCCGTAAATGGCTGACGGAGATATTTCTGTCGCGAAGCGTAAGTGCCGAATACCAATCCTCGGTTTCCTGCATCAGACGAAATTCGGCCTGAGCGTGTTCGGGTGATTTGACGTTTTCACAAACTTGTAAGAATGAGTGGAGAGATTGCTTAACATTCAGGTCATCATACGGTTTGGAAATGGATTTCATCTGCTCACGTTCGACGCCCGTCAGTACATGTTCAACCATCTGCAATCCGTTGACCTCGTCCAAAGCCCGCTGACGGTAAAATTCCTTTTCATCAACGGGTTGCTTTTCGGTTTGAACTTTGCCGTTTGAATCCTCTTCGGAATCCGTCTCCGTGAGCGAAATTTCTTCGGTGTCAGAATTTTCTGACTCAAAATCTAAAACATCGGACGCGGAATTTCCCGATTCCGCCTGACCTTCTGTATTTGAAGATTCGTTTGAATCATCCGACCCAACCGTTTCGTCTAAACCAGTATCCGACGGTTGTTCCTGACGGACATTTTCTTTAGAACCGTTTTTATTACCGTTTATTGAATCTTTTGGAATTTCGGTATCGTTTTTTACTGAATCAACTTTTCTAGATGAATCAATAACCGTCTCTTCCAAGAGATTGCTTTCTTTTAATTCCTCGACAAGGTCTTCAAATAAACTCATTTTTGTTGGATCAGACTAAATTTTGTAATATCGGGAGCCGAAAATTATCAATGGGAATTTGTCTGCAGAAGAAAGGTTTGTTTGTAAAGTAGTTTGAGATCGTTTACGGAAAATCAATTGCCCTGTATACAATTCGTTCCGAATAATTCCGTGATGACTCCCGTACTGTTGATAGATAAAACACAGGGTGTCCCATCATAGCCGGCGGGCTTTGCCGCAATGATTTCATAATTCGTCCGAAGTTCAGCGTCGGTCGGTGAAACGGGGCTCATGGTCAGTGTAAATTGGCCGCGAAGCAGATTCGTACCGTTTATCGTACCCAGTGAATTTCTTGCATCGGTATTTAATTCATCCAAACGTGCGAACCGGTTGTTTCTGGAAAAATATCCGACCTGCAGAGAAGAAATGGTTTTGAGACTTGAATAGGCATTTGCATTTCTGGAAGCTCCGACCGCTTTCTGCAAATAAGGAATCGCAATCACGCTTATGATTCCCAGGATAGTCGCCACCAATATCAATTCTATTAACGAAAAACCTTTTTGATCTTGTAACATCAGTAAATTCTCCCAAAACTTTATGTTTAATCTGACAATATTTGCCACCCATTCCGTGACAAGTAATGTCATTTTCTTTCGTCCGGATTTGCAAATGCTCACAAATCTTCAATGATACGGTAAGGTATGAGGGTTTTTAAGCAATATACTTGCCTAAGTTACAATCAATATGGGCAAAATACGTGCCACAAACAATTCCTTTAATTTCAAAAAAACTCCCCAAAATTAAAAAAAAATATGTTAGTCTATACGGAATTGCTCTAAAGTTAATCTAAAGTCCATAAAATTTGTAGATATGAATTCTTTCAAATTGCTTACTGAATATGCCCCGGGCATTTGCTCCCTAAAGTTAAATTTCACCGATCGAACGATAAAAAAACAAAATCGCCTTCATCATTAAAATGGGAGGCGGTTGAATTTTTTTTTGATTTTAGATATAAATAGAGTTTTTTGCTTGTAAATAAAAGAATTTTATAAAAAAGGAATTTATATTCGGAGAAAATATGACAGCTAAACGAAAATCAAAGGCATCGAAATATTTGACAGTTCCAACCCGCCCGATCCCGGTTGACCGCGATCGTTCGGTGGCCGGACTTCTTGAAAAAATGGAAGGGGCGGGTTTTGGAGCAAAACAACTGGCGGAAGCACATCGCATTTGGATTGATATGTTGGACGACAATGTCACGGTCTATTTTTGCGGCTCGGGAAATCTCGTCCCGTCCGGTATGCGACGGCTTCTGGCATATATCGTCAAAAACAGGTTTGCCGATGTCTTAGTATTATCGGGTACGATTCTTTTCCACGACATTCACGAAACTTTGGGACGTAATCATTATCAAGCACATCCGAGTATGGATGATGAAGAACTCATCGAAGCGGATGTTGCCCGCATCGGTGATATGCTTGCCGATACGGAAGAGTATAAAGAAGCTGACGAATGGCTCGGAAGCGTCATCAATCAATTGGAATTATCGCGTCCGTATTCGGTTCGTGAATTTCTGCATCTGGTCGGCCGGGAATTGGCGGAGATCGCTCACGAAGACGGTATTTTGACCGCCGCGTTCAAATCGAGAGTTCCGGTCTTCTGCCCGGATCTGCTGGCTTCGCCTTTATCGGTCGGGATTTCGCGTTGCCGTTTTGAGAAAAAGATTGATTTTACGCTGGACGTAACGCAGGATGCGATCGAGATGATGCAGATCGCCCAACAAACGAGAAATTCCGGCATCATCACTCTCGGAAGCGTACAGGGGCAGGCGACGGTCAACACGGCGGAAATTGCCTCTTATATTACGCGTTCAAACCCGCGAGGTCATAAATACGCAATTTCGATCACGACGGATGCCGAACCGATGGGTATCAGAACGCCTTCGGTCAACGGAAACCACAACAATCTGTTCGGTAAATTATTGAAAAATGCGATTACAGCCTATGTTCCGTGCGATCCTTCGATCGCTTTACCGATGCTCGTGACGGCCCTTTCGCAAACCGCGGCGAAATTTATAAAAGCCCGCAAAACACCGCAATTTACTCTCATCGGCAAGGATATTGGTATTGATATTCCATAAAAATCTGCAATAAAATTAAAAAGCGGAGCGTATAAAAATATGCTCCGCTTTTTCTTTTTTAAACATAAACAGTTTAAAAATCGTAAGAAGCCTTTTAGAATATTAAATAATCTGACGAACTGACAATGAATATACAAGAATTCAAACTCGTATTGAAATAATAATTTTCGGAGAAACAATTATGATCAAAAAAGCTAAAAACAAAATCCATCTGAAAACCATTCTAGGTTTATGTTTTATTGGTTCAATTCTTATTTTAGCCGGTTGCGGTGCTTACTGGAGCAAAACCCAACCATCTCAGGATTCCAGACAAAATGACCGTAATAGACCTCAAACCCCGGTCGTGGTTGACGGTGTCCGCACCTCATATGCCGACATAGTTGAAAAAACCGCTCCGGCAGTTGTCCAGATAACGGCTTCCAGTGCGGGCGGAACGAACAAACAAGCCGACAGTCAAAACCCCTTGGAAGATTTCTTTCAATTCCCGAACGTTCCGCAAGAACGCCGTCCGAGACGGGGTTTCGGGTCGGGTGTGATCGTAAACTCGGACGGAACGATTTTGACAAACCATCACGTCATTGATGAAGCGGATAAAATTACCGTTGAACTCAGCGATAATACAACATTCGATGCGAAAGTGGTCGGGTCGGACCCGCCGAGCGATCTTGCGGTTTTGAAGATCGAAGCGAAAGATCTGCCGTTTCTCAAGCTCGGAAACTCGGATGATGTCCGCATCGGCGACATTGTTCTCGCCATCGGAAATCCGCTCGGCATCGGACAAACGGTGACTTCCGGCATCATCAGTGCGAAAGGCCGGCGGACGGGTTTGGGCGACGGTTCTTCCTTTCAGGATTTCCTGCAAACCGATGCCCCGATCAATCAGGGAAATTCGGGTGGTGCCCTGGTCAGTGTGAACGGTGAACTCGTCGGCATCAATTCGCAAATCCTTTCGCAATCCGGCGGCAGCATCGGCATCGGTTTTGCAATCCCGTCCAATATGGCTCAATCCGTAATGCAGCAACTGCTCGAAACGGGTAAAGTCCGCCGCGGTATGCTCGGTGTTCAAATTCAGGATATA
>JBGTRS010000435.1:0-4178 GCA_041940665.1 Pyrinomonadaceae bacterium
CCGGTTCACGTCTGGGCGGCACTTCGCGTTTATCAGATCGAAAAAAAACGAAAGGGTGCGGGCGATAAAAAGTTCCTTGAAAGAATTTTTCATAAACTCTTGCTGAATTTCACCTGGTGGGTAAACCGCAAGGACTCGGAAGGAATGAACGTCTTTGAAGGCGGATTTCTGGGGCTCGACAACATCGGCGTGTTTGACCGCAGTCAGGCTCTGCCGACGGGCGGACGGCTCAATCCGACGGCACTTCCTGGATGGCGATGTATTGTCTGAACTTGCTGGAAATGGCGATGGAGCTTGCTAAAGTTGATGATTCCTACGAAGATGTCGCCACGAAATTCTGGGAGCATTTCCTATATATTGCCGGAGCGATGAACAATCTCGGACAGGAAGGTATCTCGCTCTGGAACGAGGAAGACGGATTCTATTACGATGTTCTCCATCTGCACGGCCAGGGCAATCAGACCCTGAAGGTGCGTTCGATGGTCGGTCTGATCCCGCTTTTTGCGGTCGCCACGATCGAGCCCGAAGTTTTGAACGCTCTCCCTGACTTTACGCACCGGTTTCACTGGTTTATCGAAAACCGTCCCGAACTGACACAGAATCTTTCGTCTATGCAGACCTCCGACGCGGGCGAGCGGTGGCTTTTGTCCATCGCTTTCCGCGAAAGGTTGGAGAGAGTTTTAAAAGTGATGCTCGACGAAACCGAATTTTTATCGCCGCACGGAATCCGGGCCGTTTCGCGATTTCATAAAGACAATCCGTATGTCTTGAATGTCAAAGGCGAGGAACATCGCGTTGATTACGAGCCGGCGGAATCTTCGAGCGGGCTTTTCGGCGGAAATTCCAACTGGCGGGGTCCGGTCTGGTTTCCGGTCAATTATCTTTTGATCGAATCTCTGCAGAAATTTCATCATTTTTACGGCGATGAGCTGAAGGTCGAATGTCCGACCGGATCAGGCAATATGCTTAATCTCTGGGAAGTTTCGCAGGAATTATCGAGACGGCTGTCGCATATTTTTCTGAAAAACGGCGAAGGTCTGCGGCCCGTTTATGCCAATATCGAGAAATTTCAAACCGATCGGTATTGGCGTGACTACGTGCTTTTTTACGAGTATTTCAACGGCGATACGGGCGAAGGCGTCGGAGCCAATCATCAGACGGGCTGGACGGGTTTGGTGGCGAAATTGCTTCAGCAATCGGGCGAATGATCAAAAAATGGAAAAAATGCTTGTAGCGGAAATCATCGTTTACACGGTTTTTGCCTATCTGGCGATCGGCGTTCTGTTCGCGGTCTATTTCTCATTTTTTGCCGTCAAAAAATTTGACGAAGCGGCAAAAGACGCCGGAGTCGGTTTTAGTCTGGTCATATTTTCCGGCGTGGCGGCATTTTGGATATATTTTGCGTGGCGTCTCATGCGGGGCAAAAAACGCCCCGTCGAAAAAAACGCCCATCGGAAAATAGCAACAAAAAAATGATTCGTTCGATTCGCAAAAGACACAAAGTTATCTGGCTGATCTTAGCGGTTTTGCTGGTTTTGGTATTCATCGCCGGGATCGCTTCCCGGCATTCCGAGCCGGTCAATGAAAAAATTCCACGAATAGTGAATGGTAAATAGTTAAAGCAAAACCATTCACCATTCACTTAAACTTATGAGCGAAAGTTACGTTGCGGTCATCTGGAATCGGCAGAAGAAAATCTACGACGCGGTTTTATTGAGCGGCGTGATCGTCTATCTTGCCCTGTTTATCGGTCTGGGAAGCGTTCTGCATCCGTCGGCGACGATCGAAACCTTGCTGATTCGCGGTTTCGGGACGGCGGCGGTAATTTTACTGCACATCGTTCTGATGATCGGGCCTTTGTGCCGTCTTTCGCCGAAATTTCTGCCTCTGCTTTATAACCGCCGGCATCTGGGCGTGACGACGTTTTTTCTCGGACTCGTTCACGGCTCGCTGGCGACCTTTCAATTTCACGCCCTCGGCGAGCTAAATCCGTTCGTCAGTATTCTCGTCAGCAATACGAGATTCACGAGCATTCCCGATTTTCCGTTTCAGATTTTGGGCTTAATTGCATTGCTAATCTTGTTTTTGATGGCTGTCACAAGCCACGATTTCTGGCTCAAAAATCTGACCGCACCGGTCTGGAAAACTCTGCATACGCTTGTTTACGTCGCCTATTTTTTGCTCGTCGGCCACGTCGTTCTCGGAGTATTGCAGGCGGAAACAAATCCGCTTTTAACAGTTTCATTGGGCTTTGGAATTGTTTTGATAACAGGCTTACATCTCGCGGCGGCATTTCGGGAAAGCAAAAAAGATTCCGAAAAATACGCCGGACAGAACGGCTTTGTCGAAGTTTGCCGGGTTGAAGAGATTCCCGAAAAACGTGCCTGCATCGCTACGGTTGCGGGCGAACGGGTGGCGGTTTTCAAATACGACGGCAAAATTTCCGCCGTTTCAAATGTCTGTCAGCATCAAAACGGCCCGCTTGGCGAAGGCGAAATAATTGACGGCTGTATCACCTGCCCGTGGCACGGGTTTCAATATCTGCCCGAAACAGGTGCTTCGCCGCCGCCTTTTACCGAAAAAGTGCCGACCTTTAACGTAAAGATCGAGGACGGCAAAGTTTTTATTGATAAAAAACCGAACAAAGCGGGAACTCATGCGGAACCTGCGGAAATAATTGAACCACACAGATGCAGAGACACCGAGGAAAAGCAGAAAAATACAGATAATGGATAAAAATATATTATTTTTTTAGAACCTCTGTGTCTCTGTGGTAAAAAAAAATACTATGAGTAATAAAGAATTTTACATCGGATATTTGCCGAAAATGCCGCCGAAGTTGGCGAAGGTAATCAAAGCGTCGGTTGCATTGTTTTTTGCCGTGGCAATTTCTTTAGCGGTCGTTTTTGTCGTCGGGCAAAAACCTTTTGCCAAGAGTTTTTTTGAATTCGGGAACGAAAAGGAATTCGAAGGAACGATTCAGGCAAAACCGATTCCGTTTTTATTGATCGAAAAAGCGGAAAAGAACAACGGACTTCCCGCATTTGAACGGATTCCGCTCGTTTCGGCCGGAAAATTCGGAGCGGATGAAGTTATCAAGGATTTTGACGGACAGCGTGTGAAGTTAAAGGGAATGCGGATTTACCGCGATGACCGGCAGATGATCGAAGTCATCGAGGGTTCGGTTGAAAAAATTTCCGGCAAAGCAAGTTTGGTCGAAGAAAAAACGGAAAATCTCGGCGAATTTATGCTCAAAGGCGAGATCGTTGATTCGAAATGTTTCCTGGGCGTAATGAATCCGGGCGAAGCGAAACCGCACCGGGAATGTGCGGTCAACTGTCTGCGGGGCGGGATTCCGGCACTGTTTGTCGTCAAAGACTCTGCGGGAAATATATCCGAACTCTGGCTTTTGTCGGAAAAAGGCCGGCCGGTAAATAGAGAAATTCTCGACTATGTCGCCGAACCGGTCGAAATGACGGGCGAAGTCCGCCGCACGGGCGACCATCTTTATTTTTATTCTAATCCAAACACGATAAAGCGTTTACCTTAATAAAATCTGGAATAAAACGAACGGCTCGCATCCTTTATTTAGTGATTCAACACGAAATGAGGGATGTTTTTTTTATGAACAAACGAGCAGTAGCGGCAAAACGCAACTATAAACAATACGCCGTAATTTTGGCGGGCGGCGACGGAACCCGTTTAAAAAACCTGACGCGGGCGATCACGGGCGATGCCCGGCCGAAACAGTTCTGTCCGATCTTAAACGGCAAAACGCTTTTGACCTTGACCGAAGAACGGGCGGTTTTACGGATCAGGCGGGAAAATATCTTTTACAGTCTGACAAAAAAACACGAACGGTTTTTCGAACCGCTTCTCGCGGGCGTTTCCGAAATCCAGAAGATTATGCAGCCGAGAAACCGCGGAACCGCTCCGGCGATCCTTTTCAGCATCCTGCGTCTGGCCAAACTAGAACCCGATGCGAGCGTCGCGTTTTTTCCGTCCGATCATTATTTTTCCGATGATGAAGAGTTTATGAAAAATGTCTCGGTCGCCTTCGACGCGGCGGATCTGAATTCCGGTTCGCTCGTCTTGCTCGGCATCAAGCCCCAGACGCCGGAAACTTCTTACGGCTGGATCGAGCCGGTCGAATCTATCTTCGGCGATCTGGCTCAATC
>JBGTRS010000436.1:0-4171 GCA_041940665.1 Pyrinomonadaceae bacterium
TCCGACGCGGCCGGCTATATCAATGGCGTCACGCTCGTCGTGGACGGCGGACACTGGTTGACGGGAACGGGTTTGGGCTAGTTTGAACGAATCCGATCAATGATCATTGTCTTCACATTCCTGTCGGAAGTCTTTTGATTGCCTACTTTCAATAATGCCTCGGCGATCAGAAGTCTGGCTTCGATGCGGATTTCGGGACGCTCGAATTTATCGCTCAGACTTCTGAGCCGGGCGTAATCGGATTCGGCTAATTTTTTCAAAGTTTCGGTCGAGAATTTGAAATAGTTTGTAAATTGACGGTTGCGGCTGTTCATCACCAACTCGTCATTTTCGACAATCCGGCCATTTCCCGTAAATTCCATATAGCTGACATAAGCGTTGATCACGCCGTTCAGACGATAGACCATATTCTCCAAAATAATAAAAGCCCTGTTTGCATCAACCGATGCGTAAGCGTTCGCCAAATTGCGGTTGTGGGTAAAATCGCTTCTTTGCTTCGGGTCTTGGTCAATGTAATATTCGGCCTCATTCAAAATTTCTTTCGCCAGATCCGTTTCGCCCGAATTTGCGGCCCGAACCGCTAAACCTACCAGACTGTTAAAACGGAATATATTATCGTCCACCGACATAATTTTGCTTTTTGCTTCACGGATCACGTTCTGCCTGTCTTCGGACGTCAGTTCTTTATCTCCCAAACGATTGATGCTCGCCGCCAGGTCTTTCTGAAAATTCGCCCGGTTTTCCCACATTTTTTTTGTGGTTGAACTGTTTGGCCTCACGGTCGGATTTCTGTTTGTATTACGCGTGGAATTTCTCGCCGCTTTTCTTTGCTCGAATGTTCTTTTGACCTCGGCCGCACTGTTCGGGGCATATTTATCGAGTCCTTCCATTACTTTGGTGGAAAGCGTGCGGTACCGGCTGGTTGAATTCGTCACATAGCTTGCCAGCAATTCCGCCAGACCGCTCATCTCCGCTTTATCGAAAAGCGGAATTTCATTCGCCTCCGCATTCAAACCGTTCTGGAAAAGACGCACGATGAGCCATGTATAGCCGTTGCTGAATTTTGCGGATTTTATCTTTTGCAAAACATCTTCGCCGAATTCCGCCCCTTTCGTTTTATCCTTTGCATAGATTTGACTCAAAAGATTGACGACTTCGGAATTAACGCTTTTGGAAAGTTTCTCGCGTCCCATCTCGAGGGCTTTTGACACATCTTTTTCGGCAAATTTGCGGGCGATCTGCGATTCGGCCCGTTTATTATCCCGTTCGATTCTTTTTTTAAGCGTCGGATTGGTCAACATCTGACTCGTTTCCTCGACAAACCGTAAAGCCCATTCGGGATCGTGATTTGAAAGCGACGAAACCAAAGCCGTCCGGAGCGAAAATGCTTGATTTGTTTTGTTGCGAAGTTCGTTTGCCTGTGTGCGGTTCGTCCAGCCGTTGTTGCGGGAATTATCGAGTTGATTCGTTTCCATATCTATCTGACCGAACAGATTTTTGATGTCTTCGACCGAAGAGCCAAAGATCATTCTCGCTTCCCGTTCATCCAAATCCCACAAAATATCGGCTGATTTTATCGAAAAGTTGACGCGGTTGGCCGGCGAGCGGAGGTTCAAAGCCATTGAAGATGTTTCCCGCAAGAATTCTTCTGCGTGTTGTTTTAACTCGGCAAGTTTTGCCTCTTCGTCCTCATCCCGCAAAAGATATGCAAAATTTACGGGAGCGGCAAGCAAAACCAAAAGACTCAGCGACAGAATTTTTTTCAGCATCTTCAAAGACTCCTTAAAAATTAGATGTATTGGCAAATTACAAACGAAGGCAGAAAGATTATCCGTGTCAGTAGCCCGACCGTCAGGAAGCGGCTTTGATATTGTTTCGTTCCAAGCCCTTCCTGACGGTCGGGCTACTGCCCCAAACAAGTTTCCTGCTTTTGTGATTTGTCAATACGATTTGAAACTATTGGAAATCAAATCTTATAAAGTCGAACAAATTTTCCAAATAGTTTGATAATTGAATGCCTCCAAACACCTAAAACTTAAAACCCTTCATATTCAATCATCTCCTTTAATGAGATGTTTTTCTTGCCGTCGTCCAAAACGCTTCGGATGATGAGCATTTTGGCGAGGACCCGGACTTCCCGGCGGCTGAAACGGTTGGCGAGTGCCTGCGTTTTGTCAAAATCGGCTTTTGTCAGATTTTCGATAACCCCTTCGGAACTGTTCAGACCGCTGATCAGCCCTTGCGTCATCGAACCGCCGAAACTTCCCAACTGCACTTCATTATCAATCACGAGGTCTTCGGCGACATCTATAAATTCACCGACCTTGACGAAGGCTTCGATCGTATCGTTCAAACGGTAGATAGCATTTTCCAGCACGGGAAACGCTTTTTGAGGTTCAACCGCCGAATAACCGCCGGCCAGCGTCCAGACCTGCATATAATCCAGATAATTTTTCGGCTGCGGATTGACCAGACGGCCGGCTTCATCCATCAACTCCGATGCAAGTTTCTCATCGCCGAGTTGTTTGACGACGGCCGCCAAACCGCTCAAAGCCGCGATCTTTTCCGTCGGATTCGTAAATGACGCGACGATTCTCTGCCCTTCGGCAATAAATTTTTGCCGCTCTTGTTCGGGTAATTCCTGTAGGTCGCTGCTTTTCAGCTTTTCAAAAAATTCGGTTCTCTTTCTCTCATCTTCCGTTTCTACGCTTGCATTTGCATCGGCAAAATTTCCGTCAACATTATAATTTGCCCCATCAATATTGGAAATAGCGATATTTGCTCCGTCAGGTTTGTCATCTAATGATTTATTATCGGCAAAATAATCCTTATATTTGTTTTTTACGCGAAGAGCACTCGAAGGCGAAAATCGGTCAATTGTGATGTAATAGGCTCCGATCATATACTCACTTTCCAAATCTTTTCGCCGCAAGATTGCGTTGGCAAAATCCTCAGCCAGATTTTTCAGGGTTCTTTCGTCAAAGATCGGGTTTTTGTTTGAATTTTCTTTCCCTTTCTCATCATCAAGATCGTTTCTTCCGAATTCCAGAACCGCATACGCACCGCTCAAATTTGCATCCGGTTCTCTCAATTCGGATCTAACCTTATCTAAAATTTCCGAAGCAAATTCGCGTCCCTTTTTCTTGTCCTTTTCATAGACTTTAGTGAGAAGCCCGAGCATTGATCTTTTGAAGCCTTTTTTCAATGAAGCTCTCGCCATGGCCAGAGCCTTATCAATATCCTGCAACGCCAAATAGGCGATGATCTGAGATTCGAGCCGTTCATTTTGTTGTTCGACCCGCTTTTTGAAAGTTTCATCCGTAACGATCTGCGTCGTGTCGGCGACAAAGGCTAAACTCATTTCGGCATCCTGGGCGGCCAGGGACATAGCGATCTGCTGGCGGACATTGACGGCTTTCGACATCCGGCTGATCGCCCGGGTTTTGTCATTCGGCGAAATTCTGCCCGTGTAAAATTCGCTTTCGTCCTTGATGCCGCCGAATGTATTCAAATCCGCATTGTAGCGGCTGAAAAGCTGAACAAAATCGTCCGTCACATCCCCAAACATCTTCTTGCCTTCCTCGGCATCGTAAAACCACATCAGATTGGCGAGTTCCGACATAAAACTGATGCGGTTTTCGATCGTCAGCAAACCGTTGATGTCGGTTCGCGTATCACGCAAAAGCACGATGGCTTTTTCTTTTAATTCCTTGGCTTCTTTTTCTTTTTCATTTTCGGGAGTGTATTGTGAAAAAACATTAACTGCCGAAAAAATTAGTATGGCGATCAAACATACTGTTTTCTTTTTCATATTATTTCGTTCCTGAAAGTATTGTGCTTTGATTTGAAATCTCTTGTTCAATCATCCATCTTAAATTCAATCCGGTATTTAGTAAATGAAATTTTGTCCGGTTTTTCGGATTTAAAACAAATAAAACGATAATCGGTTATAAACTGAACGCGATTTTTCGGACAATTTGCCAAAACTTTTTCACTGCATCGTTTTCAAACCGCCGCGTTTGGTCTAAAATTTTCTTATGCTTTTGGTTATAGACAATTACGATTCATTCACCTACAACCTCGTCCAATACCTGGGCGAACTCGGTGCTGAAATGAAGATCTTCCGCAATGATGAAATCACGATCGGGGAAATCGAAAACGAGCTGAAACC
>JBGTRS010000437.1:0-4166 GCA_041940665.1 Pyrinomonadaceae bacterium
GTAAACGGCAAAATCGGTTTTGCCGTCGCCGTCATAATCGCCCGGTGCGGGAATGTCGGTTGAAACTCCCCATTGTACGGCTCTCTGCACGTTATCAAAACTGCTTTGCCACCACCATTGTCCGGTTGACGGCCGGTAAATTGCCAGGTCCGATTTACCGTCTCCGTCAAAATCGGCAATTAGCGGTTTATCTCCGGCCGCCCCGAATTGATTTATCTTAAATTGTCCGCTAGAACTGCTAAAGCGATACCAGTTGGTTTCAAAGGGGCGATAAATTATATAATCGGCCCGACCATCACCGTCAAAATCGGATGGTCTCGGAATATCTCCGTTTTGTCCCCAATGCGTTGATAACTGGGCATTATTGATACTGCTCTGATACCACCAATCGCCGCTTGACGGACGGAAGATACCGATGTCCGTAATTCCGTCGCCGTCAAAATCGGCCGGCGACACCAGATCGCCGCTCGAACCGAAGACTTTTTGAATGACGCCGAAATCGGAACTTCGCAAAATATACCATTTGTTTTCGGACGGCCGGAAAACGGCAAAATCCGCTTTGCCGTCAAAATCAAAATCGTAATCAACTATCTGTCTCAGTGCCGGAACATTGATCCTGGCTACTCCTGATCTCGGAACTTTTTCGATCAAACTGAATTCACCGCCGATGATCAGTTTTCCATCCGCCTGTTCTTCAACATCGTATGTATAGCCGTTTGTTCCGTGCGGATAAGATAAATTGTCTAACTCGCCATTCGGACGCAGACGGACAATTCCGAGTCTCAATTGATTTCCCGCCAAATTGAAGTTGCCGACGACAATAACACTTTCGTCAGGCAAAACCTTGAATTTAAGTTTTATGCTCGATAAACTCGTGTGTCCGATTTCAGGTGAAACATAACCGGTATCCTTGGTTCCGTTGTTATTGAGTTTTTGAATTTTTTGGGAAGATGTACTTAGAACAAAATATTGTCCGTTGGAAAGTTGAGTTATTTGACTGACGGAGCCGATAGAACCCGCGTTGAAAGTATCGTCAAAACTTCCATCGGAATTAAAACGGGCTAAATTCGAGCGGTTGAATCCGCTGACTCCCGAAAATGTTCCGCCAAGCATTATTTTGCCGTCGGTTTGGACAAAAATAGTCTGAATTGATGTCACCGAACCGAAAATGGGATTGAAGGAGGAATCAAAGGTTCCGTCGGAATTTAAGCGGGCTACTTTGCTGACCGTCTGGCCGTTGACCGTGTTAAACTGTCCGCCGATCAGGATTTTGCCGTCGGGTTGCAGGGTCACCGCAAGGATTTTGTTATCAACCGTCGGATTAAACCCCGAATCTAACGTTCCGTCTGAATTTAGACGGACAATTTTCGGACGTGATACGCCGTCGTAAGAGTTAAAATCACCGAAAACAATGATTTTGCCGTTACCGTCAACGACTAAATCATTTGGGGCAAGATCAAAACCGCTTCCCGTGGTAAAGCCGGAATCCAAACTTCCATCGGGATTTACTCTGGCAATGGTAGATTTGGCAATATTATTGAACCGGTTAAAATCTCCGACCATCAAGACCTTCTGATCCGTTTGAATGGCCAGGCCATTGACGATTCCGACGCTTCCGATTTCAACTTGAAATGCCGGATCCAAACTTCCGTCCGTATTGAGGCGGGCAAATTTGTTTATTTGCTTGCCGTTTAAGTCAAAAACTCCATAGATGTATATTCTGTCGGTAGATTTTTCAATCACAAAATTAAATACCGTCAGAAGATTTGCCGGAAGATTAAGTGGCGTGTCGGCATCGCCGTTGGCGGTGAGTCTTTTCGGCAAAGTGCGGCCCGAAATATCAACTCTGGTTGAAACGAGCAGTTTGCCGTTCAGGTAATTGTCCAGAGGCGACCTGAAAACATCGGAAAGTTCAGTAAAGGATAGATCAACACTGCCGTTTTCGTTCAGTCTGGCGAAATTTCTTTTGCTGAGGCCATTAACGGTTATAAAAAATCCGTCTATGACAACCTTACCGTCCGGTTGGATGACAATGTCATTGACCGAAGGCGGACCCTGAAAGGGTTCATTTGTAAATGAAGCCTTTTCATAAATTGTGTCCTCAGTTCCATCGGAATTTAATCTGGCGAAAGCACCGAACGGGGTTGCTCCGAAGACATAGATTTTCCCGTTTGTCATTTGAGTCAATCCGCTGACAAATTGTGAGTTGGATGTCGTTACAAATGAAGTAAAAGTGCTGTCAAAACTTCCGTTTATGTTCAAACGGTAAACCCTCGTTCGGGTTGAACCTTGCAGAAAGGTCTTGTATCCGATAAAAATTTTGCCGTCGGATTGCTGACCGTAAACGACTGTTAAATAACTTGTGGTAGCGTGTTCATTGGAAAAAGGGGAAGAAAATGAAGTATCCGAACTGCCGTCCGGGTTGATGCGGATGAGCCTGGATTTAAAGAATGAAAAACCGCCCGTAGGTTCAGCCACGCCGCCGCCGACGATGAACTTGCCGTTATCCAGCAAAAGCACTGATAAATCGGTCATATTCCTGCATTCGATGCAATTAAAGGAACCGTCCAAAGTGCCGTCCGGATTGAGTCTGACCAATCTGTTACTGGCCAGGCCATTGACAACATCAAAATTGCCGTAGATCAAAACTTTACCGTCGGGTTGAACGATCATCTCTCCGCGTGCATTCGCACTCAAATCGGATATTTCCCTTGATGGAAAAGCATTAAAAGTCGTATCAACTATTTGGGCAGATACAGAAATTACGATAAATAACAGGTAGAAAAGACTACTAACTTTTAGTAGAAAGGTTGTGGCAAGATTCATTTTTTTCTCCGAAAATTATTTATGTTGTGAATACGATTTGATTGTTTTAGCGATGCAGGAATTTTACTCCTAAGTGCTGATTTAGTAAAGAATTTTTTTTAGACGGTTTTTAAGTTTAATCATTCAATATAGGAGTTTTAACAAAATCAGGGACTGCTTCGGATCAGGAGTTGAGTTTGCTGCCGAAAAGTGCTGATCAGAAAGAAAATTGAGCTGAAGAATCAACGCCAAACATACGGCACAAAGTAAAAAAGTGAATGTTTTTTTCATTTTGAAATCTCCTTTCTTTAATTTTTCACCCTATCTTCCTAAATCAACCTGGGATAAGTTGAATTAAAGAAAATAAAGACTTCAAGGAAAATAACCAAAGATTAAATTTGGGAAATTAGGGAAATAGATTATTTTCTTGGAAACTTCAAAAATCAAATAACAATCTGGAAAGCTGAAAATAGTTGAATAACGGGAATGTAGCACTTATTTCGGAAATTGTAAATCGTTGTTCACTTGCCCTTTTGTTACATCTACTTTAAATTAAATTCTTACCGAACAGTTCTTGACCATTCGTCAATTCGTCCTTTGTTTTCTATATCCAAAAATCAAAAACAAAGGACAAGGAACAAAGGACAAAGGACAAATATTAAACATAAGGAGGAATTTTGCCGAAGATGAAAGCATTCACTACGGAGAATTTACGCAATTTGGCTGTCATTGGACACGGCGACGCAGGTAAAACCCAGCTTGTCAGTTCGCTGCTTTTTGTTGCCGGAGCAACGCCGCGTTGGGGAAAAGTTGATGAAGGAACGACCATTACCGACCACGACGACGATTCAAAGGAAAGAAAGATCACGTTAAACAACAATTTCGCTCACCTCGAATATCAGGACACGAAAATCAATTTTATAGATTCGCCCGGTTATGCCGAATTCGTATCTCACGCTCGTCCCGCGTGCCGTGTAGCGGATTGTGCTCTGGTCGTGGTGGACGGCGTGAACGGCATCGAAGTTCAAACGGAACGAACCTGGAATTATGCCAACGAATTTTTACTGCCGCGTTTTATGGTCATCAACAAACTCGACAAAGAACGGGCTGATTTCGCCCACGCCGTGGAAACCGCCACCGATTCGTTTGCCCGTTCGATCGTCCCGTTCACCTTGCCGATCGGGGCCGAACACGATTTCAAGGGCATCGTTGACGTCGTCCATCAGAAAGCCTTTGAGTTCGACGAGAAGGGCAAAGCAAAAGAGATCGAAATTCCTTCGGATATGCAGGATTTGGTCAATTCCACACGCGAAAAACTGGTCGAGATCGTCGCCGAATCGGATGACGAACTCCTTGAAAAA
>JBGTRS010000438.1:0-4163 GCA_041940665.1 Pyrinomonadaceae bacterium
AGTATTTCCTTAGTATTTCCTTAGTATTTCCTTAGTATTTCCTTAGTATTTCCTTAGTATCTCCTTAGAATCCCCTTTGTATTTCTTTCTGATTTAAAGCGAAGCTTTCAAAATATGTCACAATTCAGAAGATTACGAAATTTCATTTTGTATTTCTCGCTCATCCATTCGCAGAAAGCATTTGCATCGTCCCAGGATACATTGACCACCGGATAATCTTGCGTTCCTTCCGGATATTCCGCCCCGTTCCAACCGATCGGCGAACGGTGTCCCGAATCTTTGATAAATTCCGCATACTGAGCATTGGTGACCTCGGTTTCGGCAATCTGGAAGTTTTCGACAAAAATTCTCTGCAAAGGCCTTTGAGTTTCCCCGCCGCCGACGGCAAATTCACCGCCTTCAACCGGGAGAACGCCTTCGATTCGAGGTGTTAACTCGGTATCGGTTTTTGATAAATTCTTATCGCTTATCCGGTTTGAATTCTCAGACGAATTTTTTGCTTCGGATCCTGCGGAATTTTCCATTTCTGAATCTGTTGATAAATTTCCGTTTCCCAGTCCGAACTGAGCTAAAAATCTGGCCGTGTCGCCGCGTTCCCTGGCCTGGTAGCCGAAAATGCTCCAGGTAAAGTAACCTAAAAGTGCGGCAACGGCAAAACAAAACAAGCCCGCTATCAAAAGTGGCATCACGCGGGATTCATCTTTTACTTCGATTTGATTTTTCTGCGGTTTATTTTCCAACTTTTTTGGGTGTAAAAAAATTACGAAAAGATGTCTGTAAAATTACATCTTTTCGGATCTTTGGTGCAAAATCGCACCGATTTCGTCGTTTAACTTTTGCTCTCGTTTCAGAAATTCCCGTTTCTGATCTTCCTTCCATTTTTCCTTATGTTTTTCGATAACCTTTAATTCTTTATAGGCTTCGGCGAGTTTTTCCAATGCTTCTTCAAGGGCTTGCCCGGCTTTTTGTACAATTAATTTTTGTTCTTGAACCGAAATTTTCAGTTCTTCCTCCCGCATCTTTAAAACCTGCATATAATTTTTATGAGAAACGATATTTCCGGCTGAAGTTCCGTCATCGAACTCCGACATCAGTTTTTTGGTTGATTCAACGATCTGTCGGCGGCAATCTTCAAGAAAATTTTTGCGGCGGTTTAATTCTTGTTCGGCTTCAAACAACTCCCGGCGCCACTGAGCGACAAAACGAGCCGCTTCGTTTTTCTTTTTTTCCCGGAAATCAAGCACGATCTCCAATCTATATTTTTTCTGCCGCATTGTTTTGTGAAAAAGTTTGTTCAAAAACGTCTATTCAATTTGAAAATGTATAAACTATAATAACACCAACCCGCTCAAAATAAAGAATTTTTTTACTGCTTCGGCTCATCCCCGTGTTTTACGGGTTAACTAATTTGTTTTGTTATAAACTTGAAATTTCGTATATGATGTTTAATGTTATAAAAATAATGCCTTAAAAAGTGAGCGATATTTATTGGCTGAACAATCACAAAGAAAAATCCGGATAGAAAACCTGGTTGACCGAGATGAACTGGTCGAAAAGTATAAATACTACGTCTTTTCGATCGTCAAAAAAGTCCGGGCGACATTGCCGCAGAATGTAGATTTTGAAGAGTTGGTCAGTTACGGGATGGTCGGCTTGATGGAAGCGGCCGACCGTTTCGATCCGCGTCGCGGGATCGCTTTCACGACCTTTTCTTATTACAGAATCCGAGGGGCGATCTTCGACGGATTGCGGGATATGGGCGTTTTGATGCGTTCCCCGCAGGGCAAATGGATTCAGAGAGAAGCCAATGTCAATGATCTTGTCCAGACGGCTTCTGACGACAGCGAAAGCGGAACGGTTGATGACGAAATTTCCGAAGTCGGAAGTTTGATTGAAAAGATCATTCCGGCTTATTTGTTGTCGCTGAGCGATGATTCAACGCCGGAGATCGTTGATTCGAATGATCTGCCGAGCGAGATCGTCGAGTTGGACGATATGATCAAACTTGTCCGTTCGCAGGTTGAATCGCTTTCCGATAAGGAAAAAAAACTGATCGAAAAACTTTATTTCAAGCAGGTTTCGACCACCCAATTAGCCAAAGAAATGGGCGTCACAAAATCCTGGGTGTCGCGACTGCACTCGAAAGCGATCGCTCAATTGCGGGATAATCTCGTCAAGATCGGCGTGATCCCGACGGATTAAATCCGTACTGAATTTACCGGTAAATAAAAAAGTTTCCTGCTTTGACCGCAGGAAACTTTTTTTTGTATCTGCCGATAACTTTTGCAGAAAGTAAATTTAATAGAATTATTTTTGTGAAGGTTTCCCTGAAACGGAGGAGTGAGGAAAATGTCGGAAGTAAATTTTAATCAATTTAATTTTAATTTTAATAATTTGGATTATCTGGCTCCGGTCAGACCTTCCGGAAACTTTAATCAGATTTTATCTGATCTGTTTTCGAGTCTTTCAAAATTATTTGACGGTTTCGGCGGAAATTTTTCGGAACCGAACGGAAATTATCCGACCTGCGGATGTACTTCGCCGCCGATCTGGGAAGACGGTTCTCATCCCTCGGGAAGTCTGCGGGCGGACAATAACAAAATCACCACGCCGGGCGGTTATACGATCGAGCCGATGAGTAAATTTGAGTGGAAGATCACGGGGCCTGACGGCAAAAGCACACGGGTCTGGGGCGATCCGCACGTTGCCGAAAGCGACGGCGGAAAATGGGATTTCAAACGAAACTCGACCTTTATGCTCCCGGACGGGACGAGGATCAATGTAACGACGGCACCCTGGGGGAACGGCAAGATGACCGTTACATCGCAACTCGAAATCATCAGCGGAAATGACCGCGTGCTCGTAACGGATATTGACAAAGGTAAAGGAAAGATCGGCAACATTACGGCAGACGGTTTTCAACACGCCAACGGTTTCGGCGGTGCGGATGTTTTCGTCATGGGCAGGGAAACCGATGACTGGTCATTCCGCGGACGCGAAATTGTCGGCAGTAATAACGGCGGAGAATCTTTCCTGCTTGGAAATAATCTTGCTCCGGGCGTTTTTCAGGGCTCGACCAATCGCGGCGATCTGATTTCGCTATTTGTGGATGAATTGTTCATAAATTTTATGAACGGACGCCGGCAATTCGATAATTTCGGAACGAATCCGTACTACGGAAATGGAATTAATGATATTTGGAATGACAGGCCTTTCAATCAATTGCAATATCGTCATCAAATGACGGAAGCGTTCGGAGCGTTGGCCGATATGTTCGATGCACTTTCAAGACTCGCCGGCTTGAACGATATGATGTTCATCAACCGAAACCGGGCGATCCTTGTCTAATAAAAACTTTGCATTTGCAAAACGTTTGGAAGTGTTTTTTGACAAATCCCATACATCAAGGGTTTTAAAGAACAGAAAAAATGACCGAAGAAAATCAAACAAAACAAGAAAATCAAAAATTAAAAGACGAAAAGCTGGTCGGCGGAGAAATGACTATCGGCGAATATGTCGGTTTGAGCAAAAAGGAACTTTATGAAATTGCCCGTAAAGGATTCCAGCTGATTCAAACGGGACGGCTCGACGAAGCAAAAACGATCTATCAAGGGTTGGTTGCCGCCGATCCGTATGATAGCGTTTTTCATTGTCAGCTGGGCGGAATTTATTTTAAGCAAAAGGAACTTGAAAAAGCATTTAAGGAATTTGAGGATTCGATCCGACTGAATTTCGCCAATGTTGATGCCCTCGCGGGTCGCGGTGAATTATTTTTGATGCAGGGCAAATACGAAGAGGGCATTGAAGACCTTCGCAAAGCGATAGAAAATGATCCGGATGGAAAAAAACAATCTTCGGTGCGGGCACGAGGACTTCTTTTATCATTGAAAAATGCCGTCGAATCGGAAGAAAAAAAGGCCGAAGCAAAAGGAAATTAGAAGTTAAGTTGAATGAAAGTATTTAACGCAATACCGCAAATTCAAAACAATAATAACTTACCGAATACTTCGATAGGTCATTCCAAAATTGCCAATCAGCAACAGTCAAACCCGAACAATGTCGGTTTGAGACCTTTGAATCAAAATTCACAAGGGCTCGCCAATGCCAATCTGGACGCCGGACTCAAATTGGGTTTACTCAAAAATTCGCCGCCAACCAATTTC
>JBGTRS010000439.1:0-4158 GCA_041940665.1 Pyrinomonadaceae bacterium
CAATCTTTTAGTAAAAACCCCATTAATGCGTGACCCGCTTCATGATGCGATACGCTTTCGCGTTCTTCTTTTGTCCCGCCTTTATAATCGGGCGAAGCCTTGTCATTAAACTCATCAAAATCAGAAGGCATCTTGATGATTCCGCCCGTTTCCAGATCGTATAAACTCAGGTCAACCGCACAGCCGCGGTTGTGTTTCGAGCCTTTTTTCGGGTCGGCGACAAATTTGCGTTGATGTTTTGGGACGACTTCCCAGAAAAGTTTGGTCACCGACCACGGACGATAGCCGTCGAAGATGACCAGACCAAGGTTTTGCTCCTTTAGTTTTAGATGAACGCGGACGAGTGCTTCCGCCGCATCGCTCTGCAGAAAAGCCCGGGCTTCCCGGTAAACGGGACGGCCGACGAAATTATCATCGCGGGCGTATCTGATGTCGAGTTTTATCGTGTCGTCGAGTTTTATGAGTTCGAGCAAATCGTTTTTACCTTTTAATTTCGGAGTGCCAAGCATCACACTGCCGGCATACTTGCGAGAGCGATTGAAAAATTGTTCGGCGATAAAACATCCGAAATTCAATTAGTCTGCTTGGAAAACAGCTGACTTGCTTGCACTCCTTATTTATCACAAATTTAAGTTAAGCTTATATTCCGTAAAGTTGCAAAGAGATTTCAAAAAAAGTATTTTGGACATATGGAATCTAGGCAGGCAGACCAAACCCAAAACGAAAAAAAAGGCGTTTTCGCTAAATGGATCAAACGCTTCGGATTTTGGGGTTTTATGTTTTTTCTCATCAAAGGTCTGCTCTGGCTGATCGTTCCGGCGGTTTTGATCTGGCTCGGCTATTCTTGGGAATAAATTAAAAGTGCGGGCAAGGATGCACCCGCACTCCGAATTTTCGAAAATTCTATCTCTACGGATTTTCTTCCGGCTCGTCTTTTATTTCTTCATCCGAAATCTCTTCGTTATCGTCATCCAAGATAATGACTTCCGTGCCGTATTTTTGATAATCCTTAAAATCTATCAAATTTCTCGACTCAAACAGGTCTCTATCCTGGCGGAATGTCAGCCGGACATCGGAAATCGTCGGCAGAAGATATTTTTCGCCGCTTATCTCCACCCAGTCATAGACGATCTCGCGGCTCGCGGAACGAACGGGAAAATCGTTCGGAATTTCGGTGGCGATGCTTTCGACTTTGAGAACGCGGGCTGTGTTGCGGTCAATCCAGATCTTTCCTTTCATTCCCGAAATAGTCGAATCGGCGATATAGCCGTATGAGGTTATCTGCTGTTTGGCTTTTTCCTTTTCGATCGAAAAATCGAAAATCAATGCCCGCCGTTTTTTGATCAGATCAGTATCTATCAGCTGAAATTTCGTCTCGCTTTCGCGTTTGAAGATCGTCGCCAGCACGCTCACGAATTCACCCGTCGAACTCGTTCCGCCGACCTCGCTGTAACTGCCTTTTGCTTCCGGATTATCCTGCAAAACTCCGTTTTTGGAAAGAAGTTTGTATTCTTCCTGCCCGTCGGAGCGGTAACTGACGGCGACGATCAGGCGGTCTAAACTGCGGAAGTTTCCCGTGCCGGCAAAAGCGGCGGAACGCTTGATCCGCTGTTTGACGACAAAATCCGGCATATCGTCAACTGCCGCCAGAGTGTTCTGGCGTGTTCTTTCGAGAATCTCATTGGCTTCCTTTTCATCCGGAAGTTTTGCCACTTCCGGATTTTCGCGGCGGCGGTTGGCTTCTTCCAAAGTGCGTTTTAATTCTTCGTCGTTGCGGCCTTTGGAAACGGTCAGACTCCGCAAACCGCTCGTCAATTTAAAATCAATTCCGCGGGTGCGAAGTGCGGCGATGATGTCCTGCCTGATGTTCGGATTGCGTTCCAGTTCGTAAAGCATTTTGACATATTCAGCCTGCGTCAAAGGTTTTTCCTTCTGCTCGACGCCCTGTCCAAAAGCGAAACTTAACGATAATAAAATAATGATTACAAAAAATAGCTTTTTCATTTGCTTATAAAGATGCCTTAAGACCTTTCTCCGTTTGCCTGTCTTAATTTCAAAACCGCTATTAAATCAGAAAAGCGGAGCAAGTTTCAAACCCGCTTCCGCTTTTTTATAGTAAAAATAAAATCTAATGATTCCGAATCAATTGAGCCAACCGTCGTCTTCGTAGTTGATCTTGATGTCGCGTGTAACCCAATCCTGAGCCGCCGTCAGGGCAAGTTCCTGCCATTTTTTCAAATTATTGACGATTGAAAGAGCCGCCTGCGGTTTGCTCGGATCGCGTTCGACCCGAATTACCTGTGCCAGAGTTTCGATTATCGTTTTATCTTCATCCATCAAGCGAAGTTTGACACTGCTGCCGACCTTCGGAAGCAGATCCAGATTGATCAACGCACTGGTTTCGCCCACATTTTCGGTCGTACCAAAGACCAAAAACTTCTCATCGCTTGTTTCATCCTTCCAACTAACTTGTGCCTGCAATCTCGCTAAAATACGCTGATGCAAAGGCGACTTCTCTGCAATTGATTGATATGCTAATTCTGCCATCGTTTCACCTTCCCTTCCTTGTTAAATAATAACCCTAAATCCTTATAAACCGTTTGATGCTCTATAATCTAAATTATTATTCCCATATTGTCAAGCCTAAAACCGCTCAAACCGCTCATAATAGATAATTATTCAACATAATATCAAAATAAAATCGTTCAAACCGTTCATATTTAAAGCGATTTTATGTCCTGTCAAAAAATCGAATCAATATGAAAACATAAATCCTCAAAAATTCCAAGCAACATAACGAACAATTGTAATTGATAGTTGCAGTATAATTACGAAAAGTTGTATCACATTTTATCCAAATTTCAATACTTTTTATTCCAATCCGAATATTTTTTTGCCAAATTTCATCTAAATTTAACTTCTATTTAACTCGGTTGTGAGAACTTATTTTCTTGCTGAAAAAAGGGGTTAAGCTATTGGTTTTTTTGGAACTAAATTTGCCTAAATGTTGCGGATTTTCATCACCCAAAAATGAGCATTAATACGAGAAAAGATAAAAAATCTTTAGGGGAGAAATCTGTGAGTTTCTAATGGATTTATTTCCTGATATTTAACTCTCGAACTGCAATTTTCGGCGTTGAGAAATAGGGGTAAAACGGCAATTTCCTGCAATCCCCGAAAATCCGAAAATCAAGATTAAAATACGAAAAATCGAACAACTTAACTTTCGTAAAAAATAAATCAGTATTTATACAGAATTATCAATTTTATTATGAGGTCAAAAAAAAGAAGATGACTAAAAAACATTTAACCAAACTTCTTGCCACAGCAGTGTTTTGTTTGCTGTGTGGAAGCGTTCAGATTTTTGCCCAAGTGGGAACGGGAGGAATCACAGGTGTTGTCAAAGATTCAACCGGTGCGGTCATTCCGAATGCAACGGTCAAATATGTAAGTAAAAACACGGGTGTTGAAAAAACAGTGACAACCAGTGAAGACGGCATTTATACTTTTACCGCCCTTCAACCCGGACAATATACGGTAACGGCAAGTGCGGCAGATTTCTCCGAACAAACTTTTGATGTTGAAGTACAAGTTGGAAGAACGACGACTTCAAATTTTTCGCTTGGTGCGGCTGATGTTTCGGCGGAAGTTACGGTCAGTGCCGAAGGCGTCCAAACAACGGAAATCAAAGCCGACGCGGTTTTGAGCGAAACGGCAATAACCAATCTTCCGATCAACGGTCGCCGTTTTCAGGATTTTGCAACTCTAACCCCGACGGCTCAAATCGATACGGAACGCAATCAAATCTCGCTGTCCGGTCAACGCGGCATCAACTCGAACATCAATGTTGACGGGGTAGATTATAACCAGCCGTTTTTCGGCGGCATCCGCGGCGGCGAACGGTCAAATTTCGCCCCGACCATTCCGCAGGAATCCATCCGGGAGTTTCAGGTTGTCGCCGCCGGATACAATGCCGAATACGGACGCTCAACCGGCGGAGTCATCAATGTCGTCACCAAAGGCGGAACGAACAAATTCCGCGGTTCTTTGTTTTATCTGCTTCGTCCCGATAATCTTTCGGTCAACCACGCTTTCGTCCAACGTCTGGAAGAAAACAGCGGCCTCGATATCGTCGCCGCTCCGACCCAGACACAATTC
>JBGTRS010000440.1:0-3899 GCA_041940665.1 Pyrinomonadaceae bacterium
TATTTCCTCAAGATTTTCCCGGAAACCCGTTATGAAATTATCTATGATCGAAACTTTTGCTCCTTGTCCGATCAGTCCGTCCGCGAGATTTGAACCGATAAAACCGGCCCCACCTGTTACTAAAACTTTTGTTGTGATAGCCATAATTCAATTAAAGGATGAAAGATAAGAAATCAAGGATGAAGAAAAACTTTTGAAGTTTATTCTTCACCCTTTCTAAGAATACATTATATTTTATCTGCCGACACCGACATATTCGAATCCGAGTTCACGCATATCATTGGGTTCGTAGATGTTTCTGAGATCGGCAATTTTCGGACTTTTCAAAAGATTTTTAACCTTTGCCATATCCAACGCACGGAACTGATTCCACTCGGTTATTATCACGAGTGCATCGGCATCTTTGATCGCGTCATACTCGTCCGAAGCATATTCAATTTCCGGCAAATCCTTTTTTGCTTCTTCCATAGCCACCGGGTCAAATGCTTTGACTTTTCCGCCCTGAGCAATGATTTCCTTAACGATATCAATTGCCGGAGATTCCCGCATATCGTCCGTTTCGGGCTTAAAGGAAAGACCGAGAACACCGATATTTTTACCGTTCAGATCGCCGACGAGTTTTTTGATTTTCGGAATCATTGCTTTTCGTTGAAACTCATTGGCTTGGATAACGGCATCCACAACGGAAGTTTCGACATTAAATTTATCACCGACCTTGGTAAACGCCCGCGTGTCTTTCGGAAAGCAGGAACCGCCGTAACCAGGTCCCGGATGCAGAAATTTTCGTCCGATCCGATTGTCCATTCCCATTCCTCTCGCAACATCGTGAACGTCGCAACCGATCGCATCGCAAAGATTGGCGATTTCGTTGATAAAAGTTATCTTTGTCGCCAGAAAGGCATTGGCGGCGTATTTGATAAGTTCCGCCGCTTCCAAAGAAGTTATGACGATCGGTGTTTCGATAAGATAAAGCGGACGGTATAAGTCCTTCATAATGGCAATCGCATCTTCTTCATTGCTTCCGATGACAACTCTGTCGGGACGCATAAAATCCTCGATTGCCGCACCTTCTCGCAAAAATTCCGGGTTTGAAGCTACTCCGAAATTCGTATCGACCTTCAAATTTTGCTTAACAAATTCACGCAGCCATTTGCCGGTGCCGACCGGAACGGTTGATTTTGTTACCAAAACCTTATAACCGTTCATGGCTTCAGCTACATCCTTTGCCGCTTGCTGATAAAAACTCATATCGGGCGAACCATCTGCTTTCGGAGGAGTGCCGACCGCTAAAAAAACCACCAAAGCCTGCTCGACCGCCGACTTGATGTCGGTTGTAAAATGTAATCTGTTGGCCTGTGCATTTTTTTCGACAATCTTATCCAACCCCGGTTCATAAATCGGGATTTGACCGTTTTGGAGAGCTTGAATCTTACTTTCATCCACATCTACACAGGTTACTTCAACCCCGAATTCAGCAAAACAAGCCCCCGTCACCAAACCAACGTATCCTGTTCCAATTACTGCAATATGCATATATTTTATATTCTATAAATCTAAAAATAATAACTTGTTAAATAATTCACAAACTAGTACAAAGTTTTGCGGGTTATGTTAAAAGAAACACAACCCGCATTTTGGTACATCAATATTTTGGAAGATCCTTATTGAATCGGACTGACAATAATTACTCCGCCGCCATCTTGTGTATTATCTTGTTTACCAAGAATGATAGCTGCAGCGGTAGCTCCGCCGGCCGCAAGTAAAATTGCTGCTAAAGCACCGGTTCCGATTCCGGCTATCGCTGGTGGCGGAGCCGATCCCGGTCGGTAGCAAGGCTGACAACCTGTTTGAGCAGTTCCGGCTGTAGCATCCGTTCCGGCAGCCACCTGTTTGCTTGTGCTTCCGCTTCTCAATGTGACAAGACCGGTAGTCGTTTCAACATAGGTTTGAGCACATTTGACATCATCCCCGCAGCCTACATCTACTGCAAAAACGTTTGCTTGTCCGGTATCGGCAACTGCCGTCGCACTTTTCGTGGTCACAGTTGCTGATACTCCAGCCGAGTTTGAAATTCGGACCTTACCGGATGACAACATAGCGATTATACTTGTATCACTATATTTTAAAGTTAAAGATGTTTCGGGAAGTAATTCAACTCTTCCGTTTTTACCTAAAGAAACAATTGCATTTGAGTTTGTACCGGTCGTAATTGTACTGCCTGAGACCACCGTTGAACCCGAAACCGCCGTTTGACCATTTACGGTAACTTGTCCCGTTACCGTAATTTCAGCATTAACATCCTTTAATGCCGCTAGAGAAACCGTTGAGTAAACGCATAAAACAGCTAATACGGTAAGTAAAGTAAATGATTTATTTATCCAATTTTTGCCGAGCATTTGATTAAGTATCCTCCTATGAAACCTGATTAATTATACCCTAGATTTGTTATTTGACAACCATTAAGGACTAGGAACTAGGGCTGACTGTAACTGCCCCGCCGCCTAGGTCGGTTCTGTTGTTGTCGGTTGTGGCTGCAATGACTATTGCTGCGGCGGCACCGCCGAAAACAATTGCCCAAAGCCACCAGGCTGAACCGCCATCATTATCATCATCATCCTGCCGGGCTGTGGTTGCCGACTTTCCGACGGAAAGTTTTTCAGTAACACCGTTCGGCATTGTGATATTTACAGCATTGGTTGAGTTGAGAACTGTAACTGTTCCTTTTTGTAAATTTCCTGAAATTCCTTTTTCGTCAAATGAAACTATGATTGAAGAATTTGGTGCGATTTTTATTTTACCGACTTTGTTTACATTAACAACAGCCGTGTTGTCTTTAGTTGTAATGGTGCTGGAGGTAAAGATTGTGCGACCGCCTTGAACTGCTTCGCCGTTAACGGTAACAATGGAATTTTCATTATTGCTGCCCGACACTAAAATTTCACCGACAATCTTGTTGTCACCCGCTAAAGCCACCATTGAGTATGTTGCAACCACTGCAACGACCAAGCACATTGAGAGTGCTTTGTTTTTCAATGTTCTGATTTTCATATTTCTCCTCTGTATCACTTAATTATCTTTTTACAATATATTTCAAAATAGAACCTTTAAAACTTTTACACGATATACTATCTTATGTCAACAAAAAGTAGTATTAAATTCAAAAATTTAGCGGTTTTTTTGTTGATTCAAAATAAAATAGCAGATCGGTCAGTTTTGAAACCTTTTATAACATATTTTCTCGCTAAAGGAAAAGAATTCATCCAAAAATTTGTCTAATTGAACGGCGATTCCAAATTAAATACTTGGCAGACCAAAAAAATTGTTGGTTGACTATGATAAAATATCTTTCCCTTTGAATTTTTACAAAACGAAAATATACATCCTGGAAAAACGTTATATGAAAGCAATTTTTCATGCTGTTTGGGTTACGATTTTTTTATTTTTTTTCATTCAAACCGGTTTACCGCAAAGCATTTCAAAAAATGTTCCGGATGAATGGAAGACTTTTGCGGAAAAAACAAATTACACCCGAACTCCCCGATTTGATGAAACGATCTCTTTCAGCCGAAAATTAGATACGGCATCCGAATTGATAGTTTACAGATCTTTCGGCAAAAGCAGTGAGGGCAGGGATCTGCCGCTTTTGATCGCGGCCAATGACAAAACCTTTACGCCCGAAGCGGCCCGGAAGAAAGGAAAGGCCGTTATCTTAATTCAGGCCGCCATACATTCGGGGGAATCCGACGGCAAAGACGCCGGATTTGCTCTTTTGCGGGATATGGCGATCACCAAAACGCGACTTGAACTGCTGGAAAATACGGTCATTTTATTCATCCCGATTTATAACGTGGACGGCCATGAGCTGTTCTCGAAATATAACCGCATCAATCAGAACGGTC
>JBGTRS010000440.1:3926-4158 GCA_041940665.1 Pyrinomonadaceae bacterium
ACTCTGGAACGAATGGAATCCTGATTTTTTTATAGATTGCCACGTTACCGACGGAGCTGATTTTCGTTACAACATAACTTATGAATTCGCCCATCACGCCGAAATTTCCGAACATTTAAAGAAATGGATGTATGAGCATTTTGAAAAAAATGTCGTGCCGCGGGTTGAGTCGGAGGGTAATCTGCTTTCGCATTATTTACAATTCATTGATCCCCGCGACCCGAAAAAGGGA
>JBGTRS010000441.1:0-4136 GCA_041940665.1 Pyrinomonadaceae bacterium
GAGTAGAAAGTTGCTGCTGACAGCAGAACTTGTCTGATTGGCAAAATTCGATTTAAACAAAAGAAAAAAAGGTCGTTGATAAATTTTCTATCAACAACCTTTTTGATTTTACAAATTCTGCCTTCTCTGCCTGCCGCCGCTGCCAACTGCCTAGTGGTTTGTAGCAGTAAGTGCCTCTTCGGCAATCTCCTCTTCATCTTCAACGTGATGATTACTGCAGGCTAATTCGACGAGTTTGTCAATTTTCTTTTCGAGCTTTTTCTCACTGCCGAGGTCGGCATTTCTGAGTTCGGAAATAATCAGGAACTTGGCTTTTTCTAAAAGACTCTGTTCACGGAACGAAAGCTTTTTCTCGCCGCTTAAAAACGTCAGTTTTTTCAGAACGTCAGCCGCTTCAAAAATATCGCCCGATTGGAGTTTGTCATTGAATTCGCGGGAGCGAACTTTCCAATCATCCGAAACTTCATCAAAATCCTTTTTCAAATGACTCAGCAAATTTTTATACTGCTTATCGCCGATGATCGGTCTGAGTCCGACTGCTTCGGCATTTGCCATCGGCACGAAGATCGTCGAATTATCGCTCAAAACGCGAAGCGAATAAAATTTCATCTCATTTCCGCCGATCTGTTTCCGTTCGATGTCTTCAATCATACAAACGCCCTGATTCGGATAGGCGACTTTCTGACCCACGCTTAGTTCCATATATTTCCTCCTTCTCTCTTCTCTCTGTTTATGTGTTTCAGATAATGCGAGGAGAACGAATTAAAACCGCTAATTCGCCGATTATCTGGCATGCCCGTTTGGGCTTATTATATCACAAAAAAAGTTACAGAGAAAATTATAGAGACTAACAATGTTAAACGTCAATGGTTTTGTTTGGATTATCTTTTGGGAGTTCGATGAAAAATGTCGAACCTTCGCCAAGATTGGAAGTTACGGCGATTTCGCCTTTGTGCAGGCGGGCAAGATGTTTGACGATGGCAAGACCGAGACCCGTTCCGCCGATTTCCCGCGTTCTCGCCCGGTCTATACGGTAGAATCTTTCAAAAATTCTTTTGAGATGTTCTTTGATGATACCTTCGCCCGAATCGGAAACCTTGATGACATCGGTCGAATTCGTTTCTTCATATTCGACAATGACAAAACCTTCCTGCCGGTTGAATTTGATGGCGTTATCAATCAGATTTGTCATCATCTGCTCCAATCTGATGTAATCCGCCAATACGAAAGTTTCTTCGGGAACATCGTTTTGCAGGAAAAGATCTCTTTCCCGGGCTTTGGTTTCAAGCGTCGCAAAGATCTCATTGATCAAGCGGTGAAGATTTATCTTTTTTATATCCAATTTTACATTTCCGGCTTCGATCGAGGAAAGTTCGGAAATATCATCCACCAAAAGGTGCATCCTTTCGGCGTTTTTACGGATGATGCTGAGAAATCGGCGGTTATTTTGGTCATCGTCAATCGCCCCGTCTTCCAGAGTTTCGATATAGGCGAGAATCGAAGTCAGAGGCGTGCGTAATTCGTGAGAGATGTTGGAAAGAAACTGCTGGCGGACCCTTTCGAGATGTTCGACCTGCGTAACATCATAAAAAACACCGACGGCTTGAACCGTCTCGCCCAGATCTATCGGCGTTATCCGCACATCGAAAATACGTCTGTCTTTGTTTATGATCTCTATTTTCAGTTGCGATGAGGCTTTTTGTTTGAGGGCCTTTTCGTAAGCGTCGTGAAGCGAAAAATCGCGGATTATCTCGCTCAAACGCCGGTTCGTCAAATCTTCATCCTTTCTGGCAAAAGCCGAAAAAGCGGCATCGTTGTAGGAGACAACCCGCATATTTTCGCCGACGATCAAAATACCCTCGCGAATCGTCTTTAGGATGTCCGACAATCTCAAACGCAACGGCTCGTTTTGTTCATCTTTAGCTTTCGTCAATAAGGCATTTAGCAAACTCATTTAGTTTTTTTATTTAAAACCGACAAAGCGGTAACCGACACCGACGACCGTTTCGATACATTCGCCGCATTCGCCCAGTTTCTGCCGCAGACGGCGGATATGGACGTCCAAGGTTCTCGTATCGCCGAAATAACTGTAGCCCCAAACATTATCGAGCAAATTCTGACGGGTGGCGACCCGACCCGAATTTTTGGTCAGATAGGTCAGCAAGGCAAATTCCTTGCGGGTTAATTTGACCTCATCACCGACGCAATGGACCCGCATATCAATAAAATCCACGGAAAGTTTATCGTCCTCGTATTTCTGGACGGTTTCTGAATCAACGCGACGCAAGACCGCCCGGATTCTTGCCGTAACTTCTTTGACAGAAAACGGCTTTGTTATGTAATCATCCGCCCCGATCTCCAAACCTGAAATTTTATCGGCTTCGGAAGCCTTGGCGGTCAGCATTATGACGGGGATTTTTTTCGTTGTCGGTTCGCGGCGAAGTCTTCGGCAAAGCTCGATACCGCTCATTCCGGGAAGCATCAGATCGAGCAGGATTAGAGACGGCGGTCTTTTTTCATCGAGTGCCATCCGCAATCCTTTTTCTCCCGATTCGGCGATCCCGATGCGAAAACCTTCCCGTTCGAAATTGTAACGCAGACTCTCGGCAATATCGGCTTCATCTTCAATAATTAGAATGTAATGTCTCATAAATCGCGTTCATTCGATAATTTCAAGTTTAGAATAATTTAGGAGATAAAAAAACTTGTTTTTTCAGATTGAACAAATAAGGATATTCCGAAGGGTTTAATTGGATATGAACAAAACATTAACAAAATGTTAAATTTTTAACTTTGATAAGAAATTTATTATTAAACGGAAAAAAAGAATCAAGATTTGCTTTTGACTTAATTTGTTTTTTAAGAATTATCGGGAAAAATTCGATCCCCGGTCATCATTCAAACAAGAACACCGCCGGGCATTGACACAATGCCCGGCGGTATCATTTCCCAGCCCGTTTGCGGACTCTATTGATTATAAGCCGCCGGAATCGGCATATCGCCGTCTATACCGAAGTTCTGGATGGTATAACTATTTGTCGCACTGTTATAGATATACCAGTTTCCTTCGGATCTGCGGAAGACACCGAAATCGGTTTTACCGTCGCGGTCAAAATCGCCCGGCACGGGAATATCGGTTGAAACGCCCCAACTCAAGATCGTGAATTGACCGTCCGAACTTCGTCTGACGTACCAAACGCCCGTTGAAGGCCGAAAGATCGTATAATCGGCCATCTTATCACCGTCAAAATCACCGACCAGCGGAATATCGCCGTTCTGGCCGAATTGATACGCACGGAAGTTGCCGTCAGTGCTGTTTAGGACATACCAGACGCCGGTCGAAGGCCGCCAGATGGTCAGATCGGTTTTACCGTCGCCGTCGTAATCACCGACGAGCGGAATATCGCCGTTCTGGCCGAATTGATGGGTGATGACGTTCGAATCCGAACTTTTCCAGATATACCAGACGCCGGTCGAGGGCCGCCAGACCGCGATGTCCGTTTTACCGTCGCCGTCGTAATCGCCCGAAACGGGTTTGTCGGTTGCCGTTCCGAATTGTTTCGTAATGACCTGTTCATCGGAACTTTGACGGATATACCAAACACCGTTTCGATAGACCGCCACGTCAATCTTGCCGTCGCCGTCATAGTTTCCGGGAGCGGCGACGTCGCCGTAACTTGCTCCGCCGAATTGGATGGAAGTGTAACCTTGATTCGAGCGGTTCAGGTGCCAGACACCGTCGGACGGCCGCCAGACCGCAATATCGGAACCGCCGTCGCCGTCAAAATCCGAGGGCTGAACCTGTAGGGTTCCCGTAAAATCGCCGTTCGTTTGATTGGCGGCAATGTCGAAGTAGTTTCGGTATTGCGGTGAAAATGTGTAATTCAGTTTCGAAGCCTTCAAGCGATAATTGTTGAAAGTCGCCACATTCGGCACGGTATAATTTCCCGTCGCATCCGTCAGCACGGTTATATCTTCCGCCGTATCGTCGGTAATATTATCCAGGGTCAGAGTTACCGCCGGAATTCCGATGCTGTTGCGGTCAACGATCCGTCCGGAGATCGAAACGGGCGGCGGCGGATTGACCGTGATGCTGATCGAGACGGTCGTCCGCAGACCGCCGTTATCGGTTGCCG
>JBGTRS010000442.1:0-4111 GCA_041940665.1 Pyrinomonadaceae bacterium
TAAGATCATCGAACTGGAAAAATCGGCCGCCGCGGATTTCAAGGAAGCGGCCAAATTGAGTCAAAACGAAACGTTCAAGGCGTATTACCAAACCAAAGCCGAAGATATCGAGAAGACCATTGAGATAATGGAGCATGGCAAAGCGGGAATTCGGGCGATTCTCGACAGCGAAGATGCCGAGGCTTTAGCCGAAAAAATGCAAACACTCAATCCGAAAACCGCTTCTTTAACAAAAGAAAGCAATGAAATACGGGAAAGGTTAAAAAAACTCGAAGAAGAGGTGAAGGCGATCAATAAAGAATCTTCATTAAACACCAATGATCGTCCGCAAAAAAAAGTTGAAATCAATTCCCTAACCAGTTCAAAAACATCTTTTCTGCCGATAAAAAGTAGATTCGGGGTTGTTGTGTTATGAACGACAAAACCGGATAAAAAAATATTGCAATAGCAAAAAATAAGCGTATAATCTTTTCATCTAAAATGTTTACTGATCCCAATTTTCCTAAGTTACACAATCTGTGTCTTAACTAAGGATAATTCGTTTGATAAATATCTCCATTATTTATTATGAAGCAAACTTTTCGATCATAAATACATAATTGTAAATATTATTTACAATTACATTCCATCCATATTAGACCTCAATTCTGAGGAGGAAATAACCATGAACGATAAAATTAAAACCCGCGAATGTCCCTATTGTAAAGAGGAAATTAGAGCGGAAGCTATCCGTTGTAAACATTGTAGATCAAACGTATCACCTGAAAAACCTGCTCATGAGGGTATTTGTCCTTATTGTAAGGAAGAAATAAACCCCGAAGCCATTAAGTGTAAACATTGCGGTTCAATGCTCAATGGCTCAACGGAATCGGAGTGCGGATGTAATCAGCAAATCAATACAAGTTCCCAATTTATGGCGAGCTCTGATTATGGTTTATCACAAACTCCTCAATTCGGATTAGGGACAGAAACATTACAAAGGCAAGCTAATGTAATAGTCCGTCCCGGAGATATCATAATAATTGTCGGTCCGGGAGGCAGATGTCGCAGAGTACTGGTTCCATGTACTGTTTGCAACCCGCTTGGTTGCGGCAGAGCATTATGCGAAGTTATCGTTTGCGGGCCGGAGCCACCAATATGGGTGTAACCCAAATTTAACATATAATGCCGGATTACCGATTGTTAGGTGTTGCGTTTTCGCGTTAGGCTGTAAAGAAGTTCAATGAACGAAAGGGCGAGATAGTAGGTTTGTAGTTAGGCAAGGGGCTAACCGAGCTATAGCACTTTTATTTTAACCAATCCAAAAACATCTCTTCTTGCCGGTGAAACGCGTGTTCGGGGTTTTCATTTTTCGTCATCGGAAGTTTGAAAAAGACCGAAAGCTGTTCCTGAATTCCGGCGTCTCCGCGTTGTTTTGCAAGTTCTAAACAGCGGGCGATCTCGATGGCGAGCGGGGCGGCGAGGATCGAGTCTTTGCAGAGAAAATTTACCTTGATCTGCATCGTTTGACCCAAGAAACCTTTAACGTCTATATTGTCCCAGGCCTCTTTGTTGTCGCCGCGGGGGCGGTAATAACGGATGTCAACGATGTGGTCTTCGACCTCGTAGCCCAGGATATTCCGCAGAACCGATGCTTTGGTCTTGATCTTTGAACGCAGAGAATCTTCGTTGGAAAGAGCAAGTCCGTCGCGGTTGCCGAGGATATTGGTCGAATACCAGCCTTCGACCTTCAAAGCCCTCGATCGAAGAGCCGGTGCGAGAACGGTTTTGATAAATGTCTGGCCGGTTTTGCCGTCCTTTCCGGCGATCGGCACACTTTTTTTTTCGGCGAATTCGACCAATGCGGGAATGTCGGCGGAAACGGACGGCGTAAAATTGCCGTAAGGAACGTTTTCGGAAATCGCCGCGTAGGCGTAAAGGATAGCGGGCGAGATTTCCGGGGAATTTTCATCGAGGGCTTTTTCAAAACTTGTCAGCGAATTAAAGATTTCATTGCCTTCATCGGCGAGTTTTTCGGTCGAAGCTAAATTTATAACGACCGCTTCATTGCACGTCGTTTTAAATTCTCTTAGATTTTCGCGGATCTTTTCAACCGTTTTCCGATGCGAATTTTTCGTGATTTTGTTTTCGCCTTCGATATTGGAGAGAAAGTTTTTATTGCCGACGGCCCGCCAGGGTTTGATTTTTCGCAAAGATTCTTTGACGGCGACGAATTGCTTGGGCGTTAAAACATCGTGCGTCGCGGCGGCCTCGGCCAGATGTTCGCCGAACAGATCCCAGCCGGCAAAAATGATGTTTTCATAATCGGCGAAATCCGCCTCAAAGTCCGCAAGCGGCAAACCTTCCGTGCCGATCAAGCCTTTTTTTAGAAGTTCGATGCCGGCGACCATCGTCGTCCCGACCGCACCGCCGATGCCGATTATTGCAATGCCTAGATTCTTTTCGCCCATAAAGAATTAGATTTTACAACTAACTCGGGAATTTCACCACAAAAGGATGCTGTGATAATAAATGTAGGGGCAGCGGCTTGTCCCTGCCCCTTGAGAGAAGCGAAAAGAATTTTGATAATCTCGAATGTTTCAACTCTTTTTCGCCATACGGCTCATGGGCAACCACAAGGGATTGCCCCTACATTTCCGTTACATTGAAAAATGCCGGTAACTTTATATCTCTTAATTTTTGTAAATCAAATCGCGTTTTTTATGTTTTTTCCTGGTAAAGAATCCGACGATTCCGCCGGCTGCCGCACCGCCGATCGCTCCTAAAAATAGTCCCGCACCGTGCAGACCGTCATCGCTTCCTTCGGCAAGTGCCGGAACTCCGATTGTTACGGTTCCGACTCCGGCACCGATCAAAGCACCTTTTCCCGTATTGCGATCATTGACGAACAGCAAAGCCCGCCAAATCTTTTTGACCTCGCTTTTCTCGAAAGTCATTTCATCTTGCGAAAGACGCTTTTTGCCGGCGATCTGCAAAACGATCTTGTCCGAATCAGACGCTTTTACAATGCCGTAATGCATTTTTCCGTTTCGTGTCTTAACGGCGACTTCCTGACCGGCGAGGTTTTCAACCGCCGCCCAGACGTTCTTTGTCTGTCCGTAAAGCGAAAAGGCCGAAAGCGGAAAAATCGAAATAATTGCCAATAATGATATGAACTTATTAAACATTCCGAACGCTCCTTTTTTATTTTTTAGATCGAGCGAATTCAGAATATCTGAAGCTTTATGTCTATATGAATTTTGATGTGAGAGTTTCCTGAGCTGTCATAATTCTTTTTTTTTATCACAAAATTAAAATACTTCTTTCAGATCATATAAATTGTCGAGAGCACCGTCTAAACCCGTAATTTTCTCCTCAAAATCTGTTTCAAAAGTTCTGAAATCAAGTTCGGATATTCGCAAACCTTTTTTTAAAATAATGCCTTTTTTTGTTGCTCTGACGAATCTTGAGGTAAAAGGCGGTTCAGCCCACTCCAACATATATTCCAAACCGTCGAGAATTTCATTGTTTTTATTTACTTTGAGAATCAAAACACTGTGAAAAATGTCTTTTTGATCATCCATCGCCGACCAGCCGTAGTTGGATGACATAAAGACAAATACTTTATATTTGCCTTTGGACGGTTTGAAGAGTTTCATTATTTCATCAACATTGCTTCGGAGTTCGATGTTTTGTCGAAATCTTTCAATCGCTTTTTCATTCAGATCGGCATTTTGATAGATTTGTTTTATTTGATAGACGCGAGCTTCTTCATCTTGTGCAAATCCGGCAGTGACAAATGTTAACAATAAGATCAATGTCAAAAATGTTTTCATATTTACTCCTTTTCTGAATGTTTAGATCGTCTGTTTTTCAATCGCATTTAATGCGATTTTTCCCAAAGTTTTTACGAAGAAATTAAAATTCGCAAAGCGTTCATCCTGCGTAAAGCCTTTTGCATAACGGTAAAAGATCTGCTGAGCGATAACGGCGATCTTGAATGTGCCGAAAACATAGAAATAAAGTATGTTCGATAAATCCTTACCGGATTTTTCGGCGTAGATTTCGGCTAATTCCCGACGCGAAATGTTTTCCATCAAAACCCGCGGATTAAAAGGCATCGAAAGCATTT
>JBGTRS010000443.1:0-4095 GCA_041940665.1 Pyrinomonadaceae bacterium
CCGCGAAACTTTGGGTTATTCCCAAGCGGTCTTTGCGAGCGGTCTGAATGTTTCGAGTAAAACGGTGCAATCGTGGGAACAAGGCAGAAAAACTCCGTCGGGACCGGCGTTAAAACTTTTGAATTTAGCCATCCGCGAGCCGAGAATCGTTTTTGGTGATTTAGAAGAAAAGAACCTTTAAGAAGATAATTGTATAAAAATTTTGGTAACTCTTTTTATTGATGAAGTTTTAAATTATAATCCTGCTCTGATTTGCTTGAGAAAAATATAAGGAGATAGTTTGAAATACGATTTCTTTAAATTAGATGAATATATTTCTGCTGAGGATTGGAGTGACCGTCAATCCTTTATTTATCGACTTTTAGATAAATTCTTAGATCCATTACTATCACAACCTCCTTTTGGTTGGAGACCATTAAGGCATCAGAATAGAGATTTTGATAAGAAAATTATAAACGAAGGAGTTATTGAAACATTTTGTGATATAACGAATTTGAAAACTGAATCGAATAATGATTTATTAAATTATTTTAACAGTCAAATTAAAAAGTATTATAAGATTAGAATTATACTTGGGATAATTCTTGTTTACCCAATCATTAATCTTATAGTTTTTGGGGGAGGACTGATACTTGGAATTAGTGATGCCTATGACAAGACAATTTATTCAGACAACTTTTATTTGAACTATTTTTTATGGTTTTCAGTTTACATAATTGGGGGCATTTTAATTGTAATTGTTTCCCTTATAGTCATGAATTTATTCCAAAATATATACAATTATATAACAAGAAGCCGGTTTGCTGATGCATTTTCATTATTATCAATTCTTTATTTATTAATAGAGTTGTATCACGATGATGTTTTATTAGATCCTAGAAAAAAAATATCCTTACAGTTAAGGATAAATAATTTATCAAGGAACATTTCATTTTTACAAAATCGGTATGCCAGCAAAAATAAATCGAATCAAGATTGGTCAAAAGAACATTTTCACCGCCTAAGTAATTTTGTAAACGAACGTGAAAAATGGGTGATTTCTCCAAATGAATCAACATTAGATGATTTAAGGACAGACTTTTACCTGATCGCAAAAATACTGGCATCAGGCAATTATGGAGAGTTCAAATGGGAATATGCTGGGGAAATTAAAGTAAATGAACAAGTGGATTCAAAAAACAGTTATAAGATATTTGTATTAAAATTTGTAGGTTTAGTTCTGCCGTTATTAACTTTATTGTTTTTGATATTTTATCCTCAATACTTACCTAACGGTGTCGATGTTAATTTGGTCACACTTATTTTTATATCTTGGTTGTTAATAACAATTGATTCTTTACTAAAACTTGGTGTTATAGCTGGAATTGTAAACTTAGCAAAGGAAATTAAAAATTTGCAATAATATCATCCAAAACAGGTTAATTTTGTTTATTGAGATATTACGAGATTTGTTGATCGGATATAATAACACATCAAGGCAAATTCTCAACCAAATTTTCAATATCTTCCCGGACGTTATAAAAATGCGGAGCGATGCGTAATTTGTTGTTGCGGGAAGAGACGATGATGTTTTTGCTTTCGAGTACTTTGAAAATCTCATCCGAAGTCAGACCGTTCAATGGTTCGATACAGACGATCTGCGATTTTTCGCCCCGTTCGCGGGAACTGACGATCCGGTATCTATCGCCCGGAATTGATTCACATAGAAAATCGGTCAGATCTTCCAGATGGTTTTGGATATTTTCAATTCCCGTTTCAGATAATAATTTCAAACTTTGCTCCAGACCGTAAAACAGCGAAGAAGTTCCCGTTCCGGTTTCCCAAGCGAGTGCGTTCGGTTTGTAATCCTGTTCCAAGTCCATAAAATCCCAGGGTTCTTCGACGCTGATCCAGCCGACCAGAGTCGGTTCGATCCTCGCTCTTGCCCGCGGACTCAGATACAAAATTCCGCAGCCTTCGGGCGAACAGAGCCATTTGTGCGAAGCACTCGAGGCAATATCAACCTTCTGGGCGGGCAGATCGAACGGCATCGTCCCGAAACCCTGAATGATGTCCACGGCAAAAAGGGCATCCACGTCTCTCGCCGCTTCTCCGATCTTTTCCAAATCCGCCCGAAAGCCGGTCGCAAATTGGACGACGCTGATCGAAACGAGTTTGGTATTTTCATCAATCAGTGAAATGAATTCATCGAGATCGATCCGCCCGTCTCTTTCGGGACAGAGCCGCAGATCAACGCCGAATTTATCCCGAACTCTCCGCCAAGCATAAAAATTGGCGGGAAACTCGCGTTCAAAACTGACGATATTATCCGTTTTCTTCCAATCCAAGCCGTTGGCAACGGTCGCAAAACCGTCGGACGTGTTCCGCATAAAAGCGATCTCTTCCGCTTCGACATTGAGCATCGCGGCGACAAGCTCGCGGGTGCGGTCTTTGGTTTTTATCCATTCGGGATAATGGCTTGAGCCGTGCGTGGCGACATCCCAAAGCTGTGCATTGACGGCTTCAATCGCGGTTGTCGGCATCGGCGAAACCGCCGCACTGTTTAAGTATGTGTATTGCTCCAACGCCGGAAATAATTTACGAATCTGTTCGTTCAAAAGCTAAAAACTCCTTCTAAAATAAATTCTCTCTGATCGAGATTTAAATCTAACCCCGCAAACTTCCGAGTGCAAGCAAAGAGAAATTTTTAGGCGGATTTCGTCCTCCTCAGAACCTTTAAATTCTCCCGCCAGTTTTCCGCGAGATCAAAGCGGAAAATCTCGATTTCTTCGGAAACGGTTTTTGCCAGAAAATCAAATTCGGGATGAAAATCCAAAGTCGGGGCAACCAGATATATGATCGCAGGCTTTTCGGCAATCTCTTTTACGCCGAAGATTTTCGCCTTTCTCAAACTTCCCTTTCGTCTTTGCAGTTCGATCTTTCGCCAATAATCAACCGCCTGAAAGATCATCTCGCGGTCAGGCGAAACTTTCAGTTCGATAATGACGAGCCGGCCGTCCTTTCTCAATGCGAGCAAGTCAATTTTATCTCTCGAAGTGCGGAACTGATTATAGATCGGCGATAAAATAAGATTTGCGTCCAAAGCCTTTATGTTTTTCCGCAAGATGCTTTCGAGCCAGGCTTCCGCCGCTTCTTTGTAAAAGACGTGCTGTTTGTTTTTGGAATCGAACCGGCGGTATCTTTCTATTGTTTCGAAAAGCCCGAAAAAATCCTCGCGGGAGTTTTCGTTTAAGACACGGCGGTTCCGTTCGATTCCGAACCAGACTTTTTCTTCTTCAAAAATCTTCCGCACACGCACGAACGGCAAGCCGAGATAACGCAAAGTCTCGCCGTTTTTGGAGAAAATCCGGTCAATTTTATCGGATGCGAGTTTGATAATTTCCCGCGAGATTTCGCTCGATTTCAAGTCTTTCGCGAGATGCAGTCTGGCCGGTTTGTAACTCCAGAGATTTTGTATTTCGAGGGGTTTTGTAAGTTCAATTTCGCCGTTTTTTGCTTCCAGAATTTTTATCTTGCGTTTCCAGCTCTCACGCAGACAGGCGTGGAGTTTTTTGAGATTGCCTGCAGTTCTTTTTTCGCAATAAAGCCAGACCTCGTCAATCGGATTTTTCCGGCGGTTTTGCAGTTTTAAAAGCCAGAAAACGGAAGCCGAAAGCAGGATTTCGGGCGATAGAGAATCGGAAACGTCCGCTAAAACCGCCGTTTGTTTACCCGATCTGTTTGCCAAAACGATCCGGGCAAAACGTCCGTTCTCCTTGTTCAGTTCGACTCTTTTCAGTTCCGTGTTTGCGATCTTTGCAACGATCGTTCGAGCGATCTTATTGGCTGTTTCCAGCCGGGCAAGTTCGACCGCTTCGCCCAACATTTCCGCTTTTGCCCGCGGGATGAGTTCGAGTTTCGTTTTTTCGGTGCGGAAATTCCGCGATAAATTCAAAATCAATTTTTCATTTTTGAGTATAAAAATTCAATTTTTTATGTTAATAAATTTCTATCTGAATATCATCTGTAATATTATCTTTTGTGTTATAATTTTTAGAAATATTTACAAATTGTAGTAAAATTATAGAAATTATTAGAACTCCGATTATGTATAAA
>JBGTRS010000444.1:0-4085 GCA_041940665.1 Pyrinomonadaceae bacterium
TTTTTACGAAAAATTCGGTTTTTATAATGTCGGCGAACATTTTTTCGATCTCGCCGGTTCGCCGCAAATTGATTATTTAATGCAGAAGGATTTATCATAAACATCAACTTTCCGGTTCTGCTTTTTGTTTTGCCGACTCCTTATTCGCCAATTCTCTGCCGAACTCCCGGATTGAAGGCAATAGATAAAAAAACGTAGCGAAAAACAAAATTCCCGCCGCTATTTGCCAAGCCATTTTTATATTGAAGGTTTCTGCCAGAAATCCCGCCAGCAAAGCCCCGATCATCAAGCCGCTTTGCAGAAACATGGATTTTATCGAAAGCAGAGTCGAACGCGATCTTTCCGGGACTTTTTCGTGAAACATCGCCATAAAAGGCGAAACGGTCGCTCCGGCAACGAGAGAAAGCAGAAGATAAAAAACGATAAACCCGAAAGCCGTTTCCTGAAAGGAAAACAACAAAAGCAGACCGACCAAAATTAACTCCAAAACGATCAGCATCCGGTTGTAATTGTTTCCGAATAAACGCCCGAGCGGAATCGAAACGCCCTGCCCGACCGCAACCAGAATAAAATTCGCGGTAAATAATAAACCGAACGCCCAGGTCGTAGATTTTGCGTCAATAATTCCGGCAAACTGCGGTTGCCAAAGCTGTTCGATGCTGATCGCTCCCAAACCGCCCATAAATTCCAACACAAGCAGAATCAGCAAAACTCTGCTTTTGGCGATGATCTTGAATGCTTCGGCGATGAAAGGTTTGATCTCTCGGAAACTTTTGTGGATCGAATTCGATGTCTGTGCAAGGCTCGATTCGGGAATTATCAAAGCCGTCAAAATTAAATGAATTATGACCAAAGGGATTAAAAAGACGAGATTTATTTCGTAAAAATTGATGAGCGGAGTGCTGTCCGTAAAATTCTTAAACCAGATCGGCAAAAATCCGGCGATCAATCCGCCGACCGCCAGACCGATCGCCTGAAATGTTCCGAAAACGGCCTGAGCCTGTTGCAGATTCATTTCAACCTGTTTTTCGGTGACTTCCGCGGCGTGCTTTTCAACAAACAGAGCGTCCAAAGTCCCGGAAATTAGAGCCGTTCCCATTCCGTTGAACATCATCACGAAAGCGAGTTCGATAAATGAATCCGCCAGCCAAAAACCGACAATCGCAAAGATCAATAGAAACTCACCGACCAGAAAAATTTTCTTGCGGCCAAAATTATCCGCCAAAGTGCCGAATGGAATCTCGAAAACAAAACCGAAAAAGGTTAAAATGGCAAGCAAGACACCTAATTCGGCAAGCGTTATTCCTTTATCGAGCAGCATCAAGTATAAAACGGGAGCGATCACGCCCTGAATCGCCGTCAGTCCGGCGATGATAAAACCGAATTTTTGAATTATTGTTTTCATTTTGCTTTACTTTAATTACGATCAAGTCATAATATGTGAATGTGAATTCACATTCACATATTAACAGAAATAATTTATGAGTCAAGAGGCAAAACCCGCAGTTCAGAAAAGATCGCGGACGACGAGAGACAATTTGATCACGGCACTCGAAGAAATTCTGCGGGAAAAAAACTTCGATCAGATCACCGTTGCGGAGATCGCCGAACGGGCCGGCGTGGCCGTCGGAACGGTTTACCGTCGTTTCAAAAACAAGGAAGCGTTTATTCCCGTAATGCTCGAACAGCATCGAATGCGGCAGGAGAATTTGTTGGAACATCCCGAAGCAAGCCTGCAATTGACAGGCGACGAAACTTTGCGGGAAGCGTTGGGGAAATTAACGTTTTACGCCTGGCTGCAAATCAGCAGAGAAGCCCACATCCTGAGGACTTTGTATTTACAAGTTCGCTCAAACCCCGAAATTGTTTCCGAAGAATGGGATAAACTGGGAGAGAAGGCTTTGGACGAAGTCAGAACTTTGCTCGATCATTTTAAGAAAGAGATCAAGCGTTCCGATCTGGAAAAGGCGGCGAAGATGACATTTTACTTTTTTAATTCGATACTTATTGAAAAAGGACTTTTTTCGGAAGTTGCTTCCGATTGGATCAACGAGATGGACGGCGAAGAGATCGCCTCGGAAATGGCGGATTTTGCCTACGGATATTTAACAACAGAGGATAAAAAATAGATTCGGAAAATTATGTCAGACAGAACAGAAGTTTTTAAGCAGATGCTCGAAGCCGAGCCGGAAAACACGATGGTTTTATTCGGTTTGGCGAACGAATATCTGAAAGCGGAAAATTATGCGGACGGGATCGAAACGCTGGAAAAATATCTGAAATTTGAAACCGATGAAGGTGCGGCTTACGGAATGTTGGCAAAGGCTTACGAGGCGACAGGCGAAAGCGAAAAGGCGAAAGCCGCTCTCGAAAAAGGCATCGAAGTTTCGCTCGCCCACGGACATCCTTCGATGGCGGAAGATTACCGGCAAACTTTAGAATTTGATTATGAAGATTAGGATCGGAGAAAAATTTATGCGTCGAATTTTATTTTGTTTTTTAGTTTTAACTTTTACGTTTAATGCGTTTGCACAACGCGAACTCGGCGTCCGTCCGACACAAACGGGCGGCGTAGTGCCGTTTGAACAAGCGGCTTACGATGTTCAGAAATACGATATTTCACTAACGGTAAAACCGTCGGAAAAATCAATTGCGGGCGCAACGATCGTTACAGCGAAAATCGTTCAGCCGATCAATGTTTTCGTTCTCGATCTGGACACGCCGTTTACGGTTTCGGATGTTTCGATGCTGAATGGCAAAAGCGAATTGAAATTGAAATTTGAGCGAAAGGGCGGAAAAATCTGGTCGTATTTTCCGATGACGAAGCAAACGGGCGAAACAGTTGCGGTCAAAGTTACATATGCGGGCGTACCGCGGGTCGCTCCGCGTCCGCCCTGGATCGGCGGTTTTATGTGGGAAAAAACGGCGGACGGTGCAGACTGGATCGTTACCGCCTATCAAAACGACGGGGCCGATCTGATGTTCCCGTGCAAAGATTATCCGTCCGACAAACCCGAAGATACGGAATTGCACATTACCGTCCCCGAAAACCTATATGTTGCCTCGGTCGGAAAACTGCAGAAAATTGACGAGAACAAAGCCGACAAAACCAAAACCTTTCATTGGCTGATGTCGAATCCGATCTCTAATTACGAGATTGTTTTGAATATCGCTCCGTATAAAATTATCGAAGATGAGATGAAAAGCGTGACGGGCGAAACGATTCCGATCAAATTTTATATCCTGCCCGAAAGTTTTGAAAAAGGGGCGGGCCTGATCGCCGAAACAAAAAAATACCTCGCGTTTTTTGAAGAATATCTCGGCCCCTATCCGTATCGAACGGAAAAACTCGGCATCGTCGAAACGCCGCATCTCGGAATGGAACATTCGACGATCATCGCCTACGGCAATAAGTTTAATTATACTGCCGACGGTTTTGATTGGCTCATGTTTCACGAACTCGGACACGAATGGTGGGCAAATCTCGTGACGGCTTCGGATTGGCGGGATTTCTGGATACACGAAGGTTTCCAGTCATTTATGGACACATTTTACGTCGAAAAAACAAAAGGCAAGGAAGCCTATTTCGAGGCGATGAAACAGCGGGCGAAAAACACCCGCAACAAACAGGCGGTCGCTCCGCGTGAGCCGAAGATCGCCTATCAGGTCTATCTGGCCGAACCGGATTATCTGGCGAGTGACGGCGACATCTATGGCAAAGGAGCGGTCGTTTTGCATACTTTAAGATATTTGATCGGCGACGAAGCGTTTTTCCGCTCACTTAGAAGAATGGCTTATCCGACCAAAGAGATGGAAACCTTCACCGATGGCCGGCAAAACCGTTTCGTCAATACGGATGATTTCAAAACCATCGCCGAAGAAGAATCGAAAATGGATCTCGACTGGTTTTTTGAAGTCTATTTGCGACAGCCGGAATTACCGACACTAATTTATGAACCGCTGGAAGATAAGATTATTTATTCTTGGAAATCACCGAATGATCTGCCGTTTCCGATGCCTCTGGAAGTTGAGATAAATGGTCAAATGAAGCGTTTTGAAATGAAAGACGGTAAAGTTGAGATCCA
>JBGTRS010000445.1:0-232 GCA_041940665.1 Pyrinomonadaceae bacterium
CAATGCCGCCGCCTTTGCCGAACATCTCTTCGGAGCGGGAAGGGGAAGTAAAAATATGTTCTATGTCACGCTCGGCGAAGGCATCGGCGGGGCTTTGATCTTTGATGACAAACTCTGGCACGGGGCTTCCGGGTTTGCGGGCGAGTTCGGACATATCGCCATCAATTCCGACGGAATGAAACTCGAGGACGTCGCTTCGGCCGAAAATATCATCCGCCGCACGAAAATGTGG
>JBGTRS010000445.1:242-4080 GCA_041940665.1 Pyrinomonadaceae bacterium
CACCCTCAATGCCATCGGCGAAGACAACATCACGATCAAAGACATTGTCCGCGAAGCGGTCAACGAAGATGATTTTGCCCAGATGATGCTCGAGCGGACCGGAACTTATATCGGCACGGCTCTGGCCGGCGTGATAAATCTTCTGAATATCGAAAAGATCGTCATCGGCGGCGAGATTATGCAGGCCGGAGATTTTGTTCTTGAAGCGATCATCCACAGGGCGAAAGAACTCTCATTTATGCCGAGTTTCAGGACGACCGAGATCGTCGCCGGAAAATTGGGTGAAAACGCAAGTGCCATCGGAGTCGCATTTCTTTCCGATTCGGTAAGTTAATTTGGACTTTGGTTTTTGGTCTTTGATCTTTGTTTTTTGCCTTATAAACAAAGGTTAATATGTCAAAAAAAAGGCAAGGTCAGCAAACAAAATTAAAAGTCGAACAATATCAACACAAAGACCGAAGATCGAAGACCAAAAACCAAATTAAAAAGTTTGAAAATCAAATTAGCTTAATAATCTATATCAGCAATTCTAATTTTGTGAAAACTTGCACAAAGTTGTAAAAGAAATTATTTTCAATATAGAGATTTGCGGATTTTGTAAGATTGGGTAAAATCGAATTAACTATTGCAATAGGTCTTAATATTACAAATACAAACGGTTTGCTTTTTTACGCTTGGGTTTTTTACAAAATCTCAAAGTTACAGGCGAACTATTTTTTTAGAAATTCCAGGTATAAAGAGAAAAAAAGATGGCTCAACTATTTCATCGTGGAGCGAACAACATAGCTAAGGCGAGTCTTGCCGTAGCTATAGTTTTGGCCGGTGCGGCGTTTTATGCATATACGCAGATCGCCCGTTCTTCATATTTGACGGGACGCTATTTAGAAAAGCAACAGCCGGTTCAATTCAGTCATAAACACCATGTCGGCGACGACGGCATAGATTGCCGGTATTGTCATACGACGGTGGAAACCGCCGCCTCCGCCGGCATTCCGCCGACGCAGACCTGTATGAACTGTCACAATCAGCTTTACGCCGATCAGGAATATCTCGAACCGATCCGGGCGAGCTACCGCGACAACAAACCGATCGAGTGGGAACGGGTTCACGACCTGCCGGGCTATGCGTATTTTAACCACAGCATCCACATCGCCAAAGGCGTCGGTTGTTCAACCTGTCACGGCGAGATAGACAATATGCCGGCCGTCTATCAGGAAAACACTCTGCAGATGGAATGGTGTCTGTCCTGTCACCGAAATCCCGAACAGTTTATCCGTCCGAAAGAGGAAATCTACAATATGCAGTGGAAGGACGGTAATATAACGGCGGAAGAAAGAAAAGACTTAAAAGAGAAATATAGGATTCGCAGTCGAGAATTGTTGACGAGTTGTTCGACTTGTCACAGATAATTTCAGTTAGCAGAGGCCGAAAAAGAAGTAAGCAAGAAAAGATCTGAAATTAGAGATTTGAATTTAAAGAAGGAAAAATAAAACAAAGATGGCGAGTGGGAAAGATAGTCAAACAAACTTTGCATTATTAAAAAACAAAATTCTCGGTCAGAGCGGCAAGAAGTATTGGCGTTCGGTCGAGGAATTTGTTGATGCACCCGAATTTGAAGAATACGTCAAGTATGAATATCCGGCACACGCCGAAGAATGGGACAATTCATTGAGCCGCCGTAATTTTATCAAAGTTATGGGGGCTTCGCTGGCTCTGGCCGGGTTGAGCGGTTGTGTCATTCAACCGGCCGAAAAGATCGTTCCGTATGTGATTCAGCCCGATCAGATCGTGCCGGGTAAGCCTTTATTTTTTGCCACGGCAATGACTTTGGGCGGTGTGGCCACGGGACTTCTGGGCAAATCCTACGAAGGCAAGCCGGTCAAGATCGAGGGCAACCCCGAGCATCCCGGAAGTCTGGGAGCGACGGACGTTCTGGCTCAGGCCTCGCTTTTGAATCTCTACGATCCCGACCGCTCGAAAGAGATCCGCTTTCGCGGAAATTCTTCGAACTGGCAGAATTTTATGCGGGAGTTTCGGGCCGCCATCGAAGAAAACCGCCAGGATCAGGGAGCGGGTGTCCGCTTTTTGACTGAAACCGTTACGTCGCCGACTCTGATCGATCAGATGAAGCGTATTTTGGACGAGGAACTGCCGAATGCGAAATGGGTTCAATACGATCCCGTCAATAAAGATAACGCTCTGGCCGGATCGAAAATGGCGTTCGGTTCGCCCGCTCAGGCGGTTTACAAATTCGATAAAGCCGAACGGGTGCTTTCGCTCGATGCCGATATTTTCTCGAATTTCAATGTCCGCTATATCAAAGATTTTTCCAAACAGCGTTCTCTGGCACACGAGAAAAAGCAGATGAACCGGCTTTATGCGGTTGAAACGACGATGAGTCTGACCGGAGCCAAAGCCGATCACCGGCTGGCCGTCAAACCGAGCGAGGTGCCGGAAATTGCCAAAGCCATCGCCAAAGCCCTCGGAGTTTCGGGAGCTAACACGAATTACAACGCCAACGGTCAATGGATCGCAGAGATGGCCAAGGATCTGCAGGCAAACCGCGGGAAATCTCTGGTTATTGCCGGCGATAATCAGCCGCCGATCGTTCACGCCATCGCTTACGCCATCAACGACACGCTCGGAAACGTCGGGCAAACCGTCGAATATATCGAACCGCTTTCGCCGAATTCCGACCGAACCCAGGCCGAACAGCTCGCCGAACTCATCAGGGAGATTGACGGCGGCGGCGTAAAAATGCTCGTCATCCTCGGCGGAAATCCGGTTTACAACACGCCCGCCGATTTGAAGTTAAATAAAGAACGGCTCGATAAAATTCCGCTTCGCGTCCATTGGGGCGAGTATTTCGATGAAACGGCCGTTCTCTCGCACTGGCACGTCAACGGCACGCATTTTCTCGAATCCTGGGCCGATACGAGAGCTTATGACGGAACCGTTTCCATCGTTCAGCCGCTTATCGAACCGCTCTATGACGGCCGAAGCATCTACGAGTTCGTTCAGCTGTTTTTCACCGAGAACTTCGAGAAAAAAGATTTTGCGGTCGTACAGGAATTCTGGCAAAAGCAGGGTTTAAAATCCGCTCCGCCGGTCGCCGGAACGACCCGGGAAGCTTCCACCGAAGCGACACCGGCCGCCGAAACAACACCGACGCCGCAAGCAACGGCCACGCCGGCTGCTACGCCGACACCTGAGACAACTCCGCAGACGACACCCGAAGCGACGCCGGAGGCAACACCGCAAGCTACACCGGCAACTTCCGCACCGACGGCAACTGCTCCGAAAACATTTGAAGACAACTGGCGAAAAGCCGTCCATGACGGTTTTGTGGCCGAATCAAAAGCGGCAACCAAATCCGTTTCGGTCAATACGGCCTTTATGAGCGAAAACTCGGAAGGCCTGAAGGGCGACGGAAATCTGGAGATCGCTATTTTGCCCGATCCGTGTGTTTATGACGGACGCTTTGCCAATAACGGCTGGTTGCAGGAATTGCCCAAACCTCTAAACAAGATAACCTGGGACAATGTCGCTCTGATCAGTCCGAATACGGCGAAGGAATTGGGCATCAATCAGAACTCGCGTTACAACGATTACGCGGGCGGCGAAATGCCGACGGCGTTTCTGGCGAGCAAAGGCGGAAATATGAATTCCGACTTGCTCGAAGTTACATATAACGGCGGCAAGATCACCGAAAATGTTCCGGCGTGGATCTCGCCCGGACAGCCCGACGGCGTGGTTACGCTCTTTTTGGGCTACGGCCGGACGCAGGCGGGCAGAATCGCCGGAATGAAAGAAGGTCTGTGGGGAGCTTACGAAAAAT
>JBGTRS010000446.1:0-4078 GCA_041940665.1 Pyrinomonadaceae bacterium
CGGCGGCTACAAGGCGTTGCGCAACTTCCTTTTCGAAACCACCCGCGCGGCGGTCGACGAGTGCGATTTCGTGCTGGTCGGCGGCCTCACCGGTTGCGGCAAGACCGAGGTGATCGCCGCCGACCCGAAGGCCGACGTCGGGACCGTGCTGATGCACCCGACGGAGAAGACGGTGCAGGGCGTTTCGTTCGTTTACACACGGCCGGAGTACACCTTCTTCGACGAGGCCGTCGCGGAAGATTTCGCCCGGCTTAATTACGAATGGATCAGCGAGTATTACGAGATCGAAGAACACGACCGCGAACAGCTCGACAATCCCGAAGATTACATCATCTCGCACGGCGGACAGGTCTTTTTTGCCGCGATCGAAGACGAGATCGTCGGCACGGTCGGCTTGATCCATCTGGATGATGAGACTTTCGAACTTGCCAAAATGGCCGTCACGACCAAATACAGAGGTTTCAGCATCGGCGAAAAACTGATGGCGGGGTGTGTCGAATACTCGAAGAATCTCGGCAAAAAACGGATCATTCTGGAATCCAACACCAAACAGATTCCGGCGATCAAACTTTACGAAAAATACGGCTTCCGAGAAATTCCGCTCGACCCGAACTCGCCGTATCAGAGAGCTAATATCCGGATGGAACTGGTTTTGTAAAAAATTGAACAGACAAAATTTATCCGGGTTCTAGGTTTTGTTTTGCCGAAACTAAAATTTTTTATTGCCAATTCGATAAAATTGGTTTAATAATGAAGAAAATTTTAGTTTTTTCATGAGAAAGTCGAGCCCCTTAAATCCATTCAAAATACTTTTTTGTGTTCTGATCACGTTTGTCTTTTTTGTCAATGTCTCCGGCAAGCGTTTGCCGGTTAAAATTTACACTTCGGCCGATGGTTTGGGAAGCAGTTTTGTGGATTGGATGTTCCGCGATTCGCGAGATTTTATGTGGTTCTGCACCCGCGACGGACTTTCGCGATTCGACGGGTCAGAGTTCGTAACTTACCAGATCGGCGACAAGGAATCCTCTCCCGGAATCGAGACGATTTACGAAACCCGCGACGGGAATTACTGGGTTTCGACCACCGGCGGGCTTTTCCGGTTCGGTCCCGACCGCATCTCACAGCCCGATTCGGAAACGCCGCGCATCGCCGCCGAATTTGTTTCGGGTTGGCGGGGGAGTTTGCTCGAAGACAGCCGCGGAAACTTATGGCTTTCGTCCGCCGGCATTTTCCGTCTGGAAAAAAAGAACGGAAAAGATGAATTCGTCAAAGTGGAATGGGATCTGCCGTCAAATCCGAATGTTACATTCGTTTCATATGAAATAATCGAAGCGTCTGACCGTTCGATCTGGTTCAACACGAATTTCGGTCTAATTCGGCTTCTTCCCGATGAAAGAATTATTTTTTATCAGGATGAGGAGATTTTGGTCGGCGGAGTCGGAACGGCTTCGATGATTATTGATAAAAACGGCCGGATATGGCTGACCAAGGGCAACCGGGTTTTAGTTATCAAGCCCGAACCGATCGGGTCTCTGCCGGATAGCGGAAGGATTTCGATCAAAGACTTAAAATCTACCGCACAGATCAGGCTGAAAAAGGATGAGACCGTTTCGTTGCCCCGGACGAGCGGCGAGATTTTTCAATATACGGACACGGCACTCGATGAAAAATTTTCAGGAATGAGAATGTTGCAAACGTCTGACGGCACCATTTGGATTTCGGCGGAAAGCAATTTGTTTGAGTTTTCGGGCGGTATTTTGCGGTTTGCCGACCACGATGGGGCGTTTGGGCGAAGATGCCGCCGGAAATTTATGGATCGGCGGTCAGGCCGGTTTGGGACGGCTTGACCGTCATGGTTTGATCAGTTACGAAATCGAGGACGGGGCGGTTTCCGCCCGGTTTTTCTCGGTCAACGAAAGTTCGGACGGAACGCTTTATTTTGCCAACGGAAACAGTCATATTTCACGATTCGACGGCTCAAAATTTGAAAATGTGCTTCCGGCCCTAGATCCCGATCCGAAACATTTTTGGACATCGAGAAATGTCTTTCGCTCGTCTGACGGCGATTGGTGGTTTTTAACCGAAGGAAAACTTTACCGGTTTTCCGATGTGTCCGATTTTGCTCAGCTCGAGGGCAAACCGGCAAGCAAAATATACACCAGCCGGGACGGTTTGAAATCGGACGGAATGTATCAGATCTTTGAAGATTCCGGCGGTGATATTTGGGTTGCAACCCGCGGTTCGAGCGATGCGACTCATGGCCTGGGACGCTTGAAGAAAGGTGAGGAAAGATTTTATGCGTTCACGGAGTCCGAGGGATTGCCGTCGAAAAAAGCCGCTTCGGCATTTGCCGAGGACAGATACGGGAATTTATGGATCGGTTTTTATGAAGGCGGTCTCGTCCGGTTTGACGGGGAAAGATTCGAGGAATTTTCCGAGGGCTTGCCGGAAGGTCTGATCTCCGATCTCCATATCAGCGGCAACGGACATTTATGGATCGGTACCAACCGCGGCGGTTTATTCCGTCTCGATGACCCGGGTGCAAAGAAGCCTTCGTTTATGAGTTTGACGACCGCCGACGGGTTGACGAGCAACAATATCAGAACTTTGACCGAAGACCGTTTCGGGAGAATTTATATCGGCACGGCACGCGGGGTTGACCGTTTGACGCCGGATTCGGAACATTTCAAACATTATTCCGTCAATGACGGTTTGGCGGCGGATTTCGTCGTTGATTCGCATCGGGACAAGGACGGAAATCTCTGGTTTGCGACCAGTAACGGAGTTTCCAAACTTGTTCCTCTGCCGGATGAAAAGTCTGCTCCGCCGCGGATTTTTATCAGCGGTTTATGGGTTGCCGGAGTCGAACAAGGCATTTCGGAGTTGGGAAATACGGAAGTCTCCAAAGCTGAACTTGCACATCACGAAAACAATCTGCAGATAGATTTTTTCGGTCTTGATTTTCGTGCCGGAGAAACCTTACGGTATCAATATATTCTGGAAGGAGCAAATGCAGATTGGAGCGTTCCGACCGAGCAAAGAACCGTCACATTCGCCAATCTTTCGCCGGGAAATTACCGCTTTACGGTGCGGGCCGTGAATGCCGAAGGCGTCACGAGCAGTAAACCGGCGGTTTTGAGCTTTAAGATCATGCCGCCGGTCTGGTTGCGTTGGTGGTTTATCACTCTTTTGGTTTTTTCAATAATTTTTATAATCTTTTTATTTTACCGATACCGCATCTCAAATCTCCGGGCTATCAACAAAGCATTGACCGAAGCCAATCTGGCGGAAGAAAATCTGCGTCGGTCGAGGGAAGAAAGACTGGCCGAACTGGAAATGGTCAGAAACCGGATCGCCACCGACCTGCACGACGACATCGGAGCAAGTCTGACGCAGATCGCCATACTTTCCGAGGTTTTGCAGGCCCAGAGCCAAAACGGCGTATCCGAACCGCTCGAAATAATCTCGAATGTTTCCAATGAACTCGTCAGCACGATGAGCGACATCGTTTGGTCAATCAATCCGTCAAAAGATCATTTTTCCGATCTGACGCAGAGAATGCGGCGGTTTGCGTCCGATGTGCTTTCGGCTAAAGAGATCGGTCTCGATTTTTCGTCGCCACTTGCGGACGCCGAGATCATCGTCAATTCCAATGTCCGCCGTGAAGTTTTTTTGATCTTCAAGGAATCCGTCAACAACATCGTCAAACATTCCGACGCACGAAACGTAAGAATTGATGTTGAGATAATCGGCGACTTTCTGCAGATGAAAATTTCGGACGACGGAACGGGTTTTGACCTGAAAGAAAGTGCAAATTCCCGGAAAGGCTTCGGCGGCCACGGTATTCCCGGAATGAAAAAACGGGCGGCGGATATGAACGGTGAGATCGAGATCAACTCCGAAACGGGGCAGGGAACTCTCATCAATTTGCGTCTGCCGCTCGCGGAAGCGGCTACCCAAACGGGTGGCGGGAGAAAAATTGAGGTGTGATAAATTCCGGTTCAAGTATTTTGCCCGCAGAGAAAATACAATGAGATCAAAATGAGGGAAGTTCAGGAAAACATAAAAACAGCGATCG
>JBGTRS010000447.1:0-4072 GCA_041940665.1 Pyrinomonadaceae bacterium
CGGATCGGGAAAATCCTCCCTGATGGCGATCCTGTCGGGACTGGAGCGCGCCAGCGCGGGCGAGGTGCGGGTCGCCAGCCGCTGGCTCGTCTGCCGGGAGATCTGCGAGCCGGAGTCGGACGAAGCGGCGCTGACGCTGGGCAAGCTCGCCGCCAATCACGTCCGCGAGGGCCGCAAGGTGTTGCTCGTGGCGGGCGACACGTTCCGGGCGGCGGCTGTCGAGCAGCTCGATCTGGTCGGAGCGAATCGGTGTGAAGATCGTGAAAGGGGACCAGGGAACTCGTTGATGCCAACAGCGGCCCGTTTAAGGTGACGGCTCAGGACAGTCTTCTGGCACCGAACTGGCAGGTCGGAACGACGCAGACGGTTACCTGGAATGTCGCCAATACGACCGCCGCTCCCGTCAGTGCGGCCAATGTCGATATACATCTTTCGACCGACGGCGGCCAAACCTTTCCCTATGTGTTGGCCACCAATACGCCGAACGACGGATCGCAGAATATTACCGTTCCGTCCGGTACGGCCACATCGCAAGCGAGAATCCGCGTAATGGGATCGGGCAATATCTTTTTCGATATCAGTAACGTGAATTTTACGATCGTCGCACCGACCGCCGCTTTGGCAACCATCAGCGGAAAAGTTGAAACCGCTTCCGGCAGAGCGATCGGTAGAGCCTATTTGACTTTAACCGATACGACGAGCGGCGAAACTTTTTATGCCGTTTCCAATCATTTCGGAAATTTCAGATTCGAAAATCTGCAGGTCGGGAATTTTTATGTTCTGACGGTGAACGGCGGAAAATATAATTTTCCGGACAATACGCAGTCATTTACGTTGAATGAGGATCTAACCGGATTGCGGTTTATCGGTTATTAAGCGGGTTTTCATCCTTAAATGAGCTTCGGGCAGATTCGTTGAAACAATGAATCTGCCCGTTTTTTATCTACTGTTGGCGTTGTTCGGCCAGCCATTGCTGATATTTTGCTTTACCTTTTTCAAATTCGGCCGCACTCGCATAAAAATTATGCGACCCGTCTTCCTTTTCTACATTGAGAACATAATATAAATAATCGGTCTTTATCGGATTTAATGCGGCTTCGAGTGCGGTTACGCTGGCCGATGAGATCGGTCCCGGCGGAAGTCCCGAGATCTTTCTGGTGTTATACGGGTGATTTATTTCGAGATCGCTTTTGTGCAGAATGCCGTCCCATTTTCCCAGAAGCTTGGCGATATAGACGTTGGTCGCATCAATACCGAGTGCCATTCCTCTGTCCAGACGGTTATAGATCACCGATGAGACGATCTTTCTTTCCGCGTCAACTTTTGATTCGTTCTCGATAAGACTGGCGATGGTGACGATTTCGCGGTTCGAGCGGCCGAGTTTCTGGGCTGTCAGAGTCCATTCCGGTTTCCAGGTCGCTTTGAATTGGTCAACCATCCGCTTGATGACCGTTTTCGGGTCGGTGCCGATCGGAAACTCATAGGTCGTCGGATACATATAACCCTCGAGATTTTCCGCTTTCGGGTCAAAATCGCTGATCAGACTCGTATCGTTCATCAGATAAAGGATCGCCTTTTCGTCCATTACGGGTTCGGTCGGGAATTTGGTGGCGATGCGTTTGGCGATCTCAAATCTCGTCCAGCCTTCGGGTATCGTCAGTTTGATCGTTCTTTCTTTACCTTTTTCGAGTTCTTCCAAAACCTGCAAGGGGGTGATCGGCGTTTGAAACTGATATTCGCCTGCCTGCAATTTGCTCGCATCACCGAACGTCCGCAGATAAACCTGCATGGCGAGCGGACTTTTGATGATGCCTTCGCTCGTCAGTTTACCGATGATCTCGTTCGGCGGCGTCCCTTTTTCGATGTTGATAAAGGTGTCCGCTTTGTCGTGGGCGACCGGAGTTTTCAGCGAACTGTAGAGCCAGTAGGAAACACCGCCGAAGACGGCCATTGAAAATAAAAATAAAATGGCTAAAATTTTTATAAATTTCATTGCGTTAGGATTTTAGCAGAAAATTTATCGGCAGATAAAACCGCGTTGATAAAGAATCTATTGGAAGTTATGAAAAGAATTTTCGTTGCCGTTGATATTTCCGAAGCCGCCAAAGAACTTGTCGGAAAGCATCAGGAAGAGTTAAAAAAGGGTTTTCCGACTGTCCGCGTCGGTTGGGAAAAGCGGGAAAAACTGCATCTGACGCTCAAATTTCTCGGCGAGATTGATGACGAAAGGCTTGCGGAATTGGAAGTAATCGTAAAGAAAACGGCCCAAAAATTTTCAAAGTTCAAACTTTTTCTGAGGAACAACGGCGTTTTTCCGAATAAAAAAAGAGCAAAGATTCTCTGGTTTGGAATTGATGATAAAAAGGGAAGTTTGACTGAGATCAAAGAAAATCTTGAGGCGGAATTGGAAAAACTCGGCTTTGCCAAAGAAAAACGAAGATTCAAACCGCATCTGACCATCGCGAGGCTTCGCGAACCGTCGAAAGATTTGGTTTCAAAACATCTGGAAAACAAAATCGAGCCGGTCGGATTTGAAGTTTCCGGGATCGTTATCTACGAAAGCGAACTCAGGCCGACCGGCTCGGTTTATAAAATTGTTTCCAAACACGAACTGATCTAGTCCGTTTTTTCTGTTGCTTCTTCTTTTGCTTGTTCCATTGCCTGCAAAGCGTTTTCGATGGCTTTGGTTACCTCTTCGCTTTCGGGCGTTTCTTTGGATGAAAAACGGGCGATGATCTCGCCTTTATCGTTAGCCAAAAATTTATTGAAATTCCAGGTTATGTCTCCCGCAAATTCGGGGTTTGACTTGTCGCCGGTTAAAAATTGATAAAGCGGATGGATGTCGTCGCCTTTAACGGAAATTTTGGCGAACATCGGGAATGAAACTTTATATTTCAGGGTGCAGAATTCCTTGATCTCTTCATTACTGCCGGGTTCCTGTCCGCCGAAATTGTTGGCGGGAAAACCCAAGATCACGAACCCGCGGTCTTTGTATCTGTCGTAGATTTTCTGCAGACCTTCATATTGCGGCGTATAACCGCATTTGCTGGCCGTATTGACGAACATTATGACGTTTCCCTTGTATTTACCGAGATTGACGTCATTGCCGTCAATGTCCAGAACATTTATTTCGTAAATGGATTTGGCGGTTGCTATTTTTGTCATAGTGTTTGCCGACCTTCCAAGAAAACCAAAGGTGTATGCACTCAAAACAATCGCCGCAACAAGTGCGACAACTATCAAAGAAATAAATTTTTGCATAGTTGATTCTCCGTTATTTGAAGTGAAAGCTTACTTTATAAAAAAAATTACCGGTTGACAAGCGGAAAAGTGGTGGAATTGCGGAGTAAAAGATTAGAGGAGTGGAGGTCTTTTCTCACCTCCACTCCTCTAATCTTTTACTTCATCATCTTCCGAGTTCGCGTCGCGGCGGCGAATTCGGCAATTTATCGTTGTTGTCTTCGCTGGTCGCGTTGAGGATTTCCTTGATCGAACCGACCGCCGAAAGAACGTTGGAAGTTTCGGTCGGCATAAAGATGACCTTGGAGTTTTGCGTCCGGGTCATATCGCGTAAGGATTCGATGTAGCGGGCCGTGATCAGATAATTGGCGGTTTGGCCGCTGTCGCCGATGGACTGATTGATCTGATTGATGGCGGCGGCTTCGGCCTCGGCGGCCTTCAGGCGGGCCGTTGCCGCCCCTTCCGCTTCGAGGATCGCCGCTTGTTTGGCCCCTTCCGCCCGCGTGATGGCCGATTGCTTTTCGCCTTCCGCCCGGGCGATCGCCGCTTGTTTATCACCTTCGGCTTGCAGAACCAAAGCCCGACGGTTGCGTTCCGCCGTCATTTGTTTTTCCATCGTAATGCGGACATCTTCCGGCGGATTGATGTTTTTGACATCCACGCGGGTGACTTTGACGCCCCATTTGTCGGTGGCTTCGTCGAGGATCATCTGCAATTTGCTGTTGATCTGATCGCGGGAAGAAAGCGTGTGATCCAAATCCATTTCGCCCATGACGGCACGCATTCCGGTGATCGTCAACTGGACGATACCGCCGATCAGATCGTTGATTTC
>JBGTRS010000448.1:0-4057 GCA_041940665.1 Pyrinomonadaceae bacterium
TGTTCAAACATTTTTAGAGCCCGTGTGACATCAGAAAGCGAAACGTTCTGCGGCGTCGTGACGAGAACAGCACCCTGGACGGGAACAAGTTGAGCCAAAGAAAGCTGAACATCGCCCGTTCCCGGCGGCATATCAACGATCAGATAATCGAGTTCGCCCCAATCAACATCGCTCAGAAATTGTCTGACTACGCCGTGAAGCATCGGCCCACGCAGGATCATCGGTTTATCGGGCGGAACAAGCACGGCCATCGAAATTATTTTTACGCCGTGGGCTTCCAAAGGGATCAATTTGTTATTCGCACCGATCTGCGGCTGTGTTTGACCGATGCCGAACATCATCGGGATGTTCGGTCCATAGACATCAGCATCCATTAAACCGACTTTCGCCCCGTCTTTCGTTAAAGCAACTGCCAAATTAACGGCAACGGTTGATTTTCCGACACCGCCTTTGCCGCTTGAAACGGCGATGATATTTTTCACGCCCGGAATCGCCACATTATTGGCAATTCCGCGGCCTTTCGGAACTTCCGCATCCATCGTCACATTGACTTGTCTCACACCTTCGATCTGACCGACAAGTTCCCTTGCTTCCGTCTCAAACTCTTCTTTGACCGGACAGGCCGGAGTAGTTAAAACGATCCGAAACGATACATCGCCGTTTTCGATCTTCAAATCCTTGATAAAATCGAGCGTGACAATGTCCTTCCTTAGATCAGGGTCTTTGATCTGACTTAATTTTTCTAAAACTTTTTCTTCTGTTATCTGGCTCATAAATACCTTTATTAATTTTGATTTGTTATCATTTTCACAATACACGAGCGGAATTATGAGTTCAACCAAACAAAGGCGTTTTGAAACGCTGGCAAAACACGCGAGAAAGTGCCGGATCTGTCCCGATCTGGCGGATAAAACGGCCGTTTTGAGCGGTCAAAACGGTAACATCAATCCAAAGGTTATGTTTATTGCCGAAGCTCCCGGCCGGCAAGGGGCGGACAGAACCAGAAAACCTTTTACGGGCGATAATTCGGGGAAAAATTTCCAAATTCTGCTTGATTCGATAAACTTAAAACGCGAAGAGATTTTTATCACCAATGCCGTTTTATGCAGTCCGCGAAAACCTTCGGGAGCAAACCGCCGGCCGAAAAAAAGCGAGATGAACAATTGTGCTTCATTTTTGGAAAAAACGATTAAGTTGATCAATCCGCCAATCATCGCCACGCTCGGAACCGTTGCACTTGAAGCGTTGCAAAAGATCGAAATGCATGATTTAAAAATCAAAGAAAATGTGGCGAAAGTCGGCAGTTGGAACGGTTATAAACTTATTCCGCTCTATCATCCGAGTCCGCAAGTCATTGCCTCACATCGAAATTTAGCGGAACAACTTAAAGATTTTAAGAATTTGGGAAGAGAAATTAAGAAATTAAAATGAACATTGATAAATATAAAAAAATCAGAAACGGCGAAGGCATCGGGTTTTATAAACAAAATCGCGGATTGCTTGAAATTTCCGGCAATGAAGCGGTGCAGTTTTTGGACGGTTTGATAACCAACGATATGAAAACTCTTGAAAGCGGCAAACAAATGCTCGCCGCTTTTCCGAATGCCAAAGGGAGACTTTTGGGAATTGTCGGAATTTTGCGAAAAGGCGATAAATTTCTTTTTGAAACCGCACCCGAAACCCATCAAAAAATTTACGAAAACCTTTTTAGATTTACATACGCTGGCGATTTTTTTATTGAAGATTTGAGCGAAAATTATGTTTCATTTCAGTTTTTCGGAAATTTAAATAAAATGTATAAACAGCCCGAAAACAATTTAGTCATCAATGATTTTTACTTTGTCCAGAAAAATGAAGCGGTAAAGTTTGAGCAAGATTTAAGTCAAAACGAGTATGTAGAAATCACGGATGATCTATATGAAACATTGCGGATCGAGGAAGGAATTCCGAAATACGGCGTAGATATGGACGAAGAAACGGTTGTGCCGGAAGTCGGTTTGGATAATTTAATCAGCTACAACAAAGGCTGTTATATCGGTCAGGAAGTTATCGCCCGCATCCATTTTCGCGGCAAGGTCGCCAAAGAATTAAAAGGGTTGATCTTTGAAGAGGAAAATCCTGAAATTCAAACGAAAGATGAAATAAAATCATCGGATGAAAAAAACGCCGGATTTATCACCTCGTTCACATATTCTCCGAAACTGGAAAAAACAATCGCTTTAGCCTTTATCCGAAACGCTTTTTTGAAGGAAGGAACGGAATTGAAAGTCGGTGGTTTTACAGCTAAAGTTAAATCATTGCCGTTTATAAAATGAACATTGCCCAAATAAATATGAATGATTTTGAAGATTTAGATTTACCGAACGCAAAACTCGCATATACGATAATTCAATCGCTTTTGCAGTCAAATGAAGCTTTAAGTGATCTGCTCGTCGTCATGTCGCACGCTTTGGATGAAGATGTCGTCAAGGCTTTGACGAACACAGGCGAATGGGAAAAATATCTCGAAAGCAAACGAAATCTGGAAACGACGAAATTGCAGATCGAGAAATTTACCGAACAATTAAAGATTTTGGAAGAAAAATAAAATCTTGGTTAATTTTTCAAACTGGGATAAAATGTTTTTAAAATTCGGAAGAGGTTAAACAAAAATGTTCAAGAAAACTCCTTATTTTGTCATAATTTTGATTGTAATATTTGCCTCCAAAAGTTTTGCCCAATTATCAGGCGGTTATACTGAAACTACTCTGATTGATGAATTTTCAATTTTACCAGAATGTGATACCGGTTCGAGATTTGATCAATTTATTATTGAACTTGCGAACAATCCTGAATCAAAAGGTTACGTAATTATGTATCGCGGAACTGATGACATTTTGGCAAGGCAATCCGATAATACGTATGAAAATCAATTAAAGCGTTTACAAACCCATATGCTGTTAAGAAAATTTGATTTAAACCGAGTCGAATTTATAAACGGCGGTTTTAGAAAATCCGATTATTTTGCCCATAGTCTTTGGATCGTTCCAAAAGGCGGAGAAATTCCGCAACCCGAAGATACCGTTCCCAGACCGAAAAAGCCGACCACCAAACCATATCTGGCGGATAGATCATCGTTGGATTTTTATGAAGTTTCATTTGAATACATAAATAGTAAAACGGAAATTGAAACCGATCTGATCGAATTTGAAGACACTCTAGAAGAGCTTGAGTTTATTGATGAATCGGAAAATGATTTAAGTGAAAAGGACGAAAAGCTTTATCCCGAACCTGATCCTACCGAAACTTTTGTTTCCGATGTTTTTATTGATGAACTCGAAAAAAACAAAACCTCGAAAGGAATAATTTACTTTTATGCCGATGAGGAAGAATTTCATTTGGGCAACGCCGAGGAAGCATTGAGAAAAGAGTTACAAATTTACGGTCAAAAAAATAAATTCGATTTAAGCCGAATTCGCTTGATTTTCGGCGGTTTTCGTCAGTATCCCAAAGCCGAATTTTGGATCGTTCCTAAAAATGCACCAGACCCGATACCGACTCCCGAAAATAAAAAAGAGAATGCTTTCAAAAATTAATAAAAACTTTTTCCGAAAGATAATCAGGGAAAAAAGTTTCCTCGTAAACAAGCAAAAAATGGAAAACACGAAATTTTTGATCGGGAAATTTACAAAATCTTTGGAGTCATTAAATAATGAAAAATAACTTAAAAGAATGGGGATTAGTGATAGTTGTCGCTTTATTATTTGCCGTAGTTCCGATGGCGATAAATATGTATGACCAAAGTGTAGAAAGAGAAAACTAGTCATGCCCTTTCGACTTCGCCAAAACAGGCTCATAAGTTGAAAACGGCAATGGATAAACCGGTTCACTGATCTAGCATAGCTATGGTAATAATCAAACAACTTCATAATTAGAAAATGAATATGATCTTACTGGATCTTAATTTGATACTTAGTATCGGTAGAAAGGGGGGTTTGCTTCAGGATCACAGATTCTATACAATGGACTTACCGAATCTTAGATGAATGATAGCGCTGAATATGCTATTCCTTAAGAT
>JBGTRS010000449.1:0-4021 GCA_041940665.1 Pyrinomonadaceae bacterium
GCCGCATCTTTCAGCATAAAAGCGTTCCCGATATCTTGCGGGAAGTGTTCGATGGTTTTGAGGTCAGTTATGAAATGCAGGGAAATTTTGAAAAGCGAAATTACTGCGTTCAGTACCGTGAAACCGATTTTGCGTTTGCTTCGCGGCTGATGGAAGAGGAAGGTTTCTATTATTACTTTGAACATTCCGGCGGCACACACAAGATGATCGTCGCCAACACGCCGCAATCACATCTGGATGTGCCGACCAAAAACGACATCGAGTATTTTATCAAAAGTGACGGTGATGAGGATTTTATCGGTTCGATCCGGGATCTATGGGTTGACTGCCGGCTTCAGACGGGTAAGGTTACGTTCTGGGACTACAATTTTCAGCTTCCGACCAATAAACTCGATGCTCAGCAACCGAGTCTGTTTACCGTCGGCGACAATCAAAAACTGGAGATGTATGACTTCCCCGCCGGTTACGCCCGAAAATACGACGGAATTGACCGGACGGGCGGCGAAAATTCGGGCGAGTTGCAGAAAATCTTTGAAGATAACCGCCGAACGGCCGGTATTCGGATGAATTCGATCGATTCTCAGTACAAGGTTCTGTCGGGTTTTTCGGATTGTTCCTCGCTGACCGCCGGACACAGATTTAATCTCATCAATCATCCGAACGGCGATATGAACGGGCAATATCTTGTGACTCGCATTACGCACGAAGCCGAGCAAAATCCGCAATATGTCAGCGAGGACGAGATCGAAGACCCGTATACCAGTACTTTTTCATGCATTCCGCACGGTGCCGGAGCTCCGCCCTTTTGTCCGCCCTGGAAGACCCCGAAACCCGTCATTCACGGAGCTCAAACGGCCGTCGTCGTCGGACCGAGCGGCGAAGAGATCTTTACGGATAAATACGGCCGCGTCAAAGTTCAGTTCAATTGGGACAGATACGGCGACAATGATGCCGACAGTTCCTGTTGGGTGCGGGTGGCTCAAACCTGGGCTTCGAACGGCTGGGGTTCGATGTTTATTCCGCGAATCGGAATGGAGGTCATCGTCCATTTCGAAGACGGCGATCCCGACAAACCGATCATTACGGGGTGCGTCTATAATCCTGAAACGATGCCCGCCTACACACTGCCCGACGAAAAAACAAAATCCGGTATCAAATCCAATTCGAGCAAAGGCGGCAACGGTTTTAACGAGTTCCGCTTTGAAGACAAAAAAGGCGAAGAACAGATCTTTATGCACGGCGAAAAAGACCTCGATGTCCGCATCAAGAATGACGCCAAGGAAATAATAAAAAACGACCGCCATCTGATCGTCGAAAATAATCAACACGAAAAGGTCAACCGGGATAAACATCTGAAGGTCGGCGGCGATAAAAACGAGGAGGTGACGGGAACGACTTCCCTGACAACGCAGAATATCCAGAACAAAGCCCGCCAGAACTATGCCCTCGATGCTACGAGCGAGGTTCATATCAAAGGCGGAATGAATACGGTCGTCGAATCAAATACGAGTTTGACCTTAAAGGTCGGCGGAAATTTTATCAATATCAGTTCCGGCGGTATCTTTATCAAAGGTTCGATGGTTATGATCAACAGCGGCGGTATGGCCGGAAGCGGTTCGGGAAGCAGTCCGACCACCCCGCAGGACCCGCTCGAAGCCGCCGATGCCGTCGCCGGAAGTCCCGTCTCGCCCCGGACGAATCCGCCCGATCCGCCTCCGAAAAACTTTACGCCATTGGCCGCCGCATTTGCCAATGCATCGCAAAACGGAACACCTTTTGTAGGTGCTTGATTTAAGGAGATTTACGGATAGAATAATTTTTGATGAATAAGGAAAAATTAAAGGAAACAATCATCAGCAACCGGACGAGATTGTATTGCGTTCTGGACGGGGCGGCAGTTCCCGATCTGCCGAAGCGTCTGTATGAAACCGATCCGCCGAATTATCCTTTGATCAGAGGCGAACTGACGCCCGATATGGTTCACGTCGCTCCGTACGTCGTACAACTCAGACCGAACGGGCAATTCACGAATTGGATCGTTGATGAGGGTTTCGGAAAAAACTGGGGCATTTTTGCCCACTGCCGTTTTTCGATCACGGAAATGCGGCGTCATTTCCGGGCGTTGATGACGGTTCACGATGAAACCGGAAAGCCTCTGCTGTTCCGGTTTTACGATCCGCGGGTTTTCCGCAAGTTCCTGCCGTCCTGCGACCAGGAGCAGATCGAGACATTTTTTGGTAAGGTCGAAACATTTTTTGTCGAAGCGGAAGAAGATGAAAAACTTCTTTCCTACAAAATTGAAAACAACGAATTAAAACAAGGTGAAATTGATTTAGCAAATAGAGATTAAGGAGAAATTTTATGCCGACAGGACCAGCCGCCAGAACTACCGATAACGTTGTCCATCCCCTGCCGCCCGTGCTGATGCCCGGCCCGGGAAGCACCAACGTCTTTACAGGTTTTCTTCCGCAATGGCGGGGAATGCCTTTAGCGGCCGTCGCGGCTCTCCAGGCGGCCAAAACAGCGGCTGATACGGCCATCAATACCGCCACGGCGGCCACGGCGGCGGCGGCCGGAACACCCGGAGCTCCGGCGGCCAAAGCGGCGGAAGAAGCGACCAAAGCGGCGGCACTTTCTTCGATGTCGAGTGCCATTACGAGTGCGGCGGCAGGTGCGGATATACATGCCTGTACAACGCCTCTGCCCGTTCCGCCGCACGGTCCGGGCGTAGTGATCGACGGTTCGGCAACGGTCTCCGTAAATTTTCTGCCCGCCGCCAGAATGGGCGATACGATTCTTGAAGCCATCGGTCCGCCGAATAAAATCGCTAAAGGAGAAACGACCGTTATTATCGGAGGATAGAATTCAACTGATAACTGAAAGGTGATAGCTGAAATTTAATTTTATTAAATTGAAAATCAGTTATCAGTTATCAGTTATCACCTTTCAGTTAAAAAGAATGCTTGTCATCAAAAAAAAACAGATCGAAAATTTTATTGCCGAAGACGATACGCAGATGCTTCGTGTGATTTCCGAAATTATCCGCGAAGCATTCTTTGAAAGCGTCGAGAATTATACGGACGAAACGCTTCGGTCAATGGTCAAGACGGGTATCGAACGGGCAAAATCGCACGGGTTCGAACGGGCCGAGGACATCGCTTCGTTCGTCGCCGTAATGTTTGAGATTTCCCCGCGGTTCGATACGAACGAAGAGATCAAGGCCGTGCTTGATGACGAAACCGTTCCGCATGAACGCAAATTTGAGAATTTATTCGGACGCATTCCCGATGAAACCTGGGCGGAAGCCGAAAACAGTTACGATGCAAAGATTTGGTTTCCCGATATTGAAAAAACGGAAGAATAAAAATGGCAGAACATACACACGATACCCAGACAATCCCGAAAGAAGATCAAGCCGAGCCGGCCAACACCGAACTTGCTCAAAGAGTTGAAAAACAAAAAAAAATCGTTGCCGAACTGGAAGATACTTACAAAAAAAATCCTTCGGATGAATCGGAGCTCCGCCTCAAACGCGAACGCGACGCGCTTCGGCACTTACAACTTGTCCAAAAAGGAAACCCCGGAGAACGGGCCGAAGCCAAAGCCAATTACGCCGCCAAAGCCGCTTTGAGCCGGGCTATTCAACCCGTCGAAGAATAGTTCTCGATATACTATGGTTTCGTCATCTCTTCCGGCTTGACCAATTCATCGAATTTTTCGCCGTCCAAGATTCCCAGTTCGATCGCCGACTCACGCAGATTGATACCTTTTTTGTGGGCGTGTTTGGCGATCTTGGCGGCGTTGTCATAGCCGATCTCGGGCGCCAGCGCCGTCACCAGCATCAGCGAGCGGCTCATCAGGTCGGCGATGCGCGTCTCGTCCGCCTCGATGCCGATGACACAATTGTCGGCGAAGGAACGCATGGCGTCGGCGATCAGGCGGATCGACTGCAGCACGTTGTAGGCGATCACGGGCTTGAACACGTTGAGCTCGAAATGGCCCTGGCTGGCGGCGAAGTTCA